>JABXKX010000407.1 GCA_013619035.1 Peptostreptococcaceae bacterium | reverse complement strand
TATAGCGAGAAGGCTACACCTGTTCCCATCCCGAACACAGAAGTTAAGTTTCTTAGCGCTGATGATACTTGGGGGGCAACCCCCTGGGAAAGTAAGACGTTGCTAGTTTTTAAAAGATAGAATAATTTCTATCTTTTTTATTTTTTTGACTAAGTTTGATATGAGTTTTCTCATATCTTTTTTTTTTGTTTCATATTATGTATAATAAGAAAAAGGAGGCATTATGTTAAATTTAAAAACTGATGGGCTTATTTTAGAAGATTATCATAAAAATACTGTTATTGGTGAGTTTTCTGGAAGGGACAGTGTGGCTGCCATTTTAAAAGCTTATGAAGACGGTGTGGATTATATATTACCTATAGCAACGTTTGCTGGTACTGAATATGGCAATTTCGACTCTATTACAGAAAACTATCTAAAATTGAAAAAGCGAGTTGATTCCTTGTATGGTGATCAAAAAAAACTATACCCTTTATTAGAAGACAATGATGAAAAGCTATGGCATCTTCTAAATGGTAGACTTGTCTCTGTATTACAATCCAAATATAATTTTTACAATCCATGTATTGGTTGTCATCTTTATTTTCATGTAACCAAACTCAAGTATGCTAAAGAATTGTCTAAAAGAATCATATCAGGCGAAAGAGAATCGCATGATGGTAAATTAAAGGTTAATCAACTACATGAAACGTTGGAAGTTTATAAATCAGTTTTAAAGTCACTTGGATTTGAACTTTTAATGCCACTTCAAGAAGTCGTTGATGGGGAAGAGGTTAAAAGATTAATTGGCTGGGATTGGGCAGAAGGAAAAGATCATCCTAAATGTGTTCTGAGTGGTAATTACAGAGATCTTAATGGAAAAGCCATATTCAATTCAGATGACTTAAATATTTTTTTAGAGCAATATATAAAAATAATCGGTGTAACAGCTGGACAATATGTTTTAGGGGAAGTCACCTTTGAAGCATTAACTCAAAAGATTAAGGAAATTCTATGAAATGTATCACAGTATTATTAGATGGTGCTTCAGATCGGTCCTACAAAGAACTGGATTATAAGACACCATTACAATATGCCCATACACCAAATTTAGATCAATTGGCCAGGAAGTCCCAATGTGGTTTGATGACGCCTCTTAAAGAAGGCGTTGCACTAGGTACAGATTTAGCACATTTTTTGCTTTTTGGTTATCCTTTAGAAAGTTACCCTAATAGAAGTATCATAGATGCAATCGGTGAAGGGATAGAAATGAAGGGCAATGAATTGTATTTAAGATGTTCGTTTGCGACGGTTAAAAAAGATGAAGGGTTTCTAATCGAATCAAGATTTACCCCAGCGTTATCAGATGAGGAGATTCAACTGATTTTACCCGAGTTAACGTTAGAGATTAATGATTATTCTTTTAGATGTGTTCATTCTTATGATAGTCATGGATTTATTATAATAAAAGGACCCTACTTATCAAAAAATATTTCAGATAGTGATCCCTTTAGAACACATCAATATGTAATGAGAGTTGAACCCTACGAATCAGAGGAGTATCCCCTAGTTTCACTTTGTGATGCCATCAATGAATATATAAAAAAGTCCTATGATATTCTAAATGAACATCAGGTAAATAAGATGAGAACAGAAAAAAAATTATTGCCAAGTAATATTATTTTGACTAAGTGGGCAGGGATGTACAATCACTTAGAATCTTTTTATGAGAAAAATGGTATGAAGGGTTTATTGTTGGGTCAATCTAAACTTCTAAATGGATTAGCTGACTATTTAAATTTGACTTATTTAAGTTATTCATCTTTTGAAGAGGCAATTCACTTGGCTTTAACTTCAGATTATGATTATATTCATTTACATACAAAAGATCCTGATACAGCATCACATAAAAAAAATCCGTACTTAAAAGTAGAATCCCTTGAAGCGATTGATAGACTCTTAGATCCCCTTCTTGATTTTGAAGGTTTGTTAGTAGTAACATCTGATCATTCAACGCCTTGTTCTGGTAATGCAATACATTCAGGTGAAAGTGTTGCTTTTATGGCAACTGGTGATTATATTAGAAGAGATGCTGTCAAAGAATTCAATGAAATTGCATGTGCAAATGGATCTGTATTTTTAACGGCATCTGATTTTATGACCTACATCCTAAATGCCAGTGATCGTGGCGCGATGTATCATTTAAGACAGGGTACTAAAAAAAGACATTTTGTTTTAAATGATGTCCATCGGTTAGTATAGAATTTATAAATACACGATGGTTTTTGTATCGATAAAAACAATTGTACTTTTACATAGAATCCTTGTAACATAGTGATACAGGAGATTATTATGTTATTTGACTTACATGTACATCAGGATAAACATTCATTAGATAGTAAACTAAATTTAATTGACGCTATAAAAGAGGCAAAAGCAAAAGGACTAAGTGGTATCTGTATCACAGATCATGATGACTTGGGTTTGAGACCTTTCGCTAAGTATTTATCGGAGTATCATAATTTATTGGTTATCGTTGGTGTTGAGATTTATACTTTAGATGGTGATTTGTTATGTTATGGTATCGATGACTTACCAACTGAGAGATTATCTGCAAAAGAAACCATCAGTTATGTACAAGAACGCGGTGGCGTATGTATTGCCGCTCATCCTTATAGACACAATAATCGTGGTGTAAAAGATCTAATCAAAACTTTAGATTTAGACGCTATTGAAGTTTATAATGGAAGAACTGATGATGCTTCAAATGAAAAAGCCTATTTGGAAACCTTAAAATTAGGATTGTCCATGACTGGCAGTAGTGATGCACATTCAATAGGTGAAGTTGGTTGTTACGTTACCGAGTTTGAAGAACCAATATACTCAGAAAAAGATTTGATAACAGCGATTAAGCTTGGAAAAATGACTTGCCAGAAGACTTATAGAGATGAGATTACAGCATAGAAACAATGGTTTCTATGCTTTTTTTGTTTGTTAGTTTAGTCATAAAACGATTGGAAGGTATATTGTATAAGTCCTTAAATGGATTCAAATTCTTTTTTTGCTCTAAGCATTGGTATGACATTGTTAGAGCTTTTTCTTTGATTCTAGAGCCCGAAATCCCTTAAATTTATGGCTTTTTTTGTTGTTAGGGATATCATTTAGTGATACAATATATAGTGTATTAAGGATACTGAAACACAAGATATAGTGATATAAATACTAGATATAGTATCTAAAGCGGTATTTACCGTTTGTTATAAATTAATATTACATAGGGGGCAAATAATGGCAAGAATTATAAAACGAGATGGTAAGGTTGTTGATTATAACAATTCTAAAATCTTAACTGCGATTCGAAACGCAATGTATGAAACGGCAAAAGGCGTGGATGAGGCGCTATGTGCAGAGATTGGTGGCAAGGTTGATGAAGAAATCAAGAATTGCGAACATGATTTAACGGTTGATGAGATTCAAGATATTGTAGAAATTGAATTGATGAGAAGTAATCGTAAAGATGTTGCTAAGCAATATATCATCTACAGAAACGAAAGAGATCGTACAAGAGAAGTAAGACATTTAGATGATCGCTTACTTACAGATACTTTCATCAGTCGTTACAAACATTTACCATCACCTATGAAACAAATTGGAAACTTTGTTTATTATAGAACTTATTCTCGTTGGTTAAAAGAAGAAAAAAGAAGAGAGCACTGGTGGGAAACAGTAAGAAGAGCTGTTGAATACAACTGTGGTTTAGTAAATGCTTCAAGAAATGAAGCGGAGGAATTATTCGATAACATTTTCCATTTAAGACAATTTTTATCAGGCAGAACATTCTGGGTTGGTAATACAGATGTTGCGAAACATTATCCAATGGCTAACTACAACTGTTCATTCCAAATTATTGATGGTATAGATTCATTTAGAGATGTATTCTACTTATTGATGATTGGATCTGGTGTTGGTGTTCGTATTCTGAAATCAGATGTTGAAAAAATACCTAAAGTTAGAACGGACTTTGAAGTGATTCATAAAGATTATTCAGCAATGAATCCAGGAGAAAGAGAAGACAATACAAGTGTTGAGTTCTTCTATAATCATACTGCAAAAATTACAATTGGTGATTCTAAAGAAGGTTGGGTACAATCTCTAGATACATTTATGAAAATCATTGCTAATAATGAATACAGAAACATTACATCTGTTATTATAGATTATGATCATGTTAGACCTAAAGGTGAGAAGTTAAAAACCTTTGGTGGTACAGCTTCTGGCCATAAGAGTCTTAAGAACATGTTTGAGAAGATTTATAAGACTGTTAAAAGAGCAAGCCTTCTTAATCCGGGCAAGAAGATTAAATTACGACCAATTGATTGTTTAGATATTGCTAATATTATTGGCGAAAACGTAGTTGTTGGTGGCGTAAGAAGAACGGCTGAAATTATCTTATTAGATGCAGATGATAACGAAGCAATTGAAGCGAAATCAGGACTTTACAAACAAGTAGATGGACAATGGATAGTGGATAAAGAAATCATACACCGTCAAATGTCTAACAACTCAATATACTATACAGAGAAACCGTCTCGTGAAAGATTACATTGGCAAATTGAACGTATGAGATATTCTGGAGAACCTGCTTGGGTTAATGCAGAAGCTGGTGCGAAAAGAAGAGAGAATTTCAATGGGGTTAATCCATGTGGTGAAATTTTATTAGATAACAAAGGCTTATGTAACTTAACAACGATAAATGTATTTGCATTTGTAAATGCAGATGGTTCATTAGATGAAAAGAATTTATTAAGAGCTCAAAGATTATCTGCTAGAGCAGGTTATAGAATGACATGTGTTGAACTAGAACTTCCAATGTGGGATGCTGTTCAACAAAGAGATAAATTAATCGGTTGTTCATTAACAGGATGGCAAGATATGGTTAATGCAACAAACATGACAATAGAGAGCCAAGGAAGTCTTCTTAAAAAATTAAGAGAAGTTGCTAAAAAAGAAGCTGAAATGTATGCTTTAGAATTAGGTCAAAATGTACCACTTCTTGTTACAACAGTTAAACCAGAAGGTACTTTATCTCAATTACCAACGGTTTCAAGTGGCGTTCATTATTCTCATTCACCTTATTATATAAGAAGAGTAAGAATTAGTGCAGATGATCCATTGGTAAAAGTATGTGAAGAATTGGATTATCCAGTATTCCCTGAAGTAGGTCAAGAATTGGAAACCTGTTCAACTAAAGTGGTTGAATTCCCAGTGAAGGCGCCTGAAGGTAGAACTAAATATGATGTTTCAGCAATTGAACAACTTGAAAACTATAAATTATTCATGGAAAATTATGTGGATCACAACTGTTCTATTACAGTTCATGTTAGAAACCATGAGTGGGAAGCAGTAGAAGAATGGGTATGGAAACACTGGGATGAAGTTATGGCAGTGTCATTCTTATCTTTAGATGATAGCTTCTATGAATTGTTACCTTACGAATCAATTGATGAAGAAGAGTATAATAAGAGATTAAACAATATGAAAGCGTTCAGACCATCGCTTATCAGCAAGTACGAAAAAGAAGAAATCGTATTTGATATTGGTACAGACGGTTGTGAATCTGGTGCTTGTCCAGTAAGATAAATTGGATAGTAGCTTAGTGAATTCTAAGCTACTATTTTTTATGTTATAATTGTGCTATAAAGTGTTGGTATATGGGTATCTATAAAATGGTGATTATATGGTTAAAATAGAACAAGTGAATTTAAAAAATGTAAGCAGCATTTTTGATAATGTTATTGAGAGTATTGATGAGAGTCGGAATCAGATTCTAGATTTAGTAAGTGAAGCTAGAGCGAGTTATGAAAAACTCTTATCAAGACTTGAGAACATTAGAGCTGAAATTGATCAAGCAATAAAAGTAGTTGATTCTTTAGAAATGAAGGATCGTTTAGCGCGCAATAATTTAGCTGTCGTATCTAAAAACTTTAGGAATAACAGCGAGGAAAATATCAAACAAGCCTATGAAAAAGCTAGTGAAATTAGAATTGATTTGAAGATTGCACAAAATAACGAAAAAGCATTAAGAGATAAACGATCTCAAATTGAACTAGATATAAAATCAGCATTAAATAATATTCGTAATGCTGAACAAGTTGTTCATCAAGTCTCTATCGCTTCAAGTTATTTAAAGGGAGAAATCTTAGAAGCACTTGAAGAAGCTAACTTTGGTTCAGATATGATGTTAGGGGTCAGAATCTTAGAAGCACAGGAAAATGAACGACAAAGAGTCTCAAGGGATATTCATGATGGACCTGCTCAACGTGTTGCTAATATTGTTATGAAAGCGGATCTTTGTGAAAAGATAGCTAGAAAAGATATGGACGAAGGTTTAAAAGCGCTGTCTGAACTTAGAAATGCCAGTCGTGAAGCGTTAAGAGAAGTTCGTGAAATTATCTATAACTTGCGACCGATGGCATTAGATGACTTAGGATTAAACAAAACCATAGAAATGAACGCCAGTACGATTTTTGAAAATGTAGAGGTGAGAATTGTATATAAACTTGCTAAGCTTTCTAGTAAAGTTGAAAAAATTATTCAAGTGGCGATTTTCAGAATTTCACAAGAAATTTTAAATAACATAAAAAAACATGCTGAGGCGAGAACCATAACCATTCAGACGGAGTATGGTACCAAATACATGAGACTGACGATGAGTGATGATGGGATTGGATTTGATGTAGATGAAACCATTAAACGTGTACAGTCGCAGAAAAAGTCTTATGGTTTAGTAGGTATTATGGAGAGAGTAGAACAATTACAAGGTGAATTTAATGTAGAATCGTCGGAATTGGGGACAATTTTTAATATTAAATTACCAGTAAATAGAGAGGTGATCTTAGATGACTAATTTCATACGAATTATGATTGCAGATGACTATGAGATCATCAGAGAAGGTATTAAACGTGTATTGGAATTTGAGGACAATATCAAAGTAGTTGCTGAATCCGTTGATGGAAATGATGTTATCAATCAAGTTAAAATTTTAAAACCTGATGTTCTATTATTAGATATGAGTATGCCTGGCCATAGTGGTCTTGAAATTTTGAAACTTCTAAGAGGCGAAAAATTAGAAATAAAGATTATTATTCTTACAATCGAAAGAGGTGCGGATATAATCAATGCAGCAATTGAAGCTGGAGCCGATGGTTATGTTGTGAAAGAATCCACAACAGCAGAGATTGTCGAAGCCATTAATACGGTTTATGAAGGCAAGAAATATCTTGATAAATCTTTGATGGGTTTAATGTTTAATAAATACAATCAACAAAATAAAGAATCTGTTTTTGATGAGTTGTCAGAAAGGGAGTTGGAAATCACTTATTGGATCTCTAAGGGGTACTCCAATAGAGAAATTGCTGGAGAATTGTATCTATCTGAAAAGACAATCAAGAACAACTTAACGAGGATATTTAAGAAATTAGAGGTTAAAGATCGTGTACATGCAGCAGTACTTGCAGTGACTCATGATATAGAATCATATTGTAATCGGGACTAAGGTCCCTTTTTTTATGGACTAAAGACTTAGATTAAAGGACCCATGAATCTGTTTTAGGGTCCTTAAATGGTCTATCATTACACTATAAACAGAAACAACAACATGTGATGGATGGTTTTATATAAGGAGGATTTGTTATGTTAATGATGATGTACAGTTATTTATTAGGTTTAGTTAAAGAAGAAGAAGGTCAAGGTATGGTTGAGTATGCTTTAATCATTGGCTTGGTAGTAATCATTGTAATTGCAGTATTGGCTTTATTAGGACCAGCAATTGCTAATCAGTTCCAACAAATCGTTGACGCATTATAGTATACATGCTAAATGCTCTAATCATTTTAGGATGGTTGGAGCATTTTTTACTTTAAAGGTTGTGATGTAATGAAAAGAAGAAATGAAAAAGGACAATCTTTAGTTGAGTTTGCACTGGTTGTCCCTTTAGTTATTTTAATATTAATGGCAATTATAGAGTTTGGATTTATGTTTAATGCTTATATTACCATTTCAAATGCATCACGAGAGGGTGCTAGGTTAGGTGCTTTAGGCAGTAACGATACAGCTGTTGTGACTCGAGTAGTTGATACTTCTGTGGCTCTAGACCCTGCCAAAATAAAGGTGACAATAACCCCTACTAACAGAAGTAGAGGTGACATGATACGGGTACAGGTCAATTATGATTATGTACTTATAACCCCAATTATTTCATCTATCTTAAGTCCGTTCATTGACTTAGAGGCTGAGACCGTTATGAGAGTGGAATAGAGGTGCAAAATGAGATTTTTTAGAGGAGAGAAAGGTAATGTAACGATTTTAGTAACCGTTGTATTATTGGCTTTAATGGGAGTTATGGCTTTGGTTATAGATATGGGACTCGTCTATTCTGAGAAAGTGAAACTAGTCAATGCTATTGATGCTGCCATACTTGCAGGTGGGCAAGAATTGCCTAACGATCAAAGCAAAGCAAGACTGGTTATGGAAGAATATTTAAGAATAAATGATGTTTCTATAGAAGATGTAATCATTACAATTGCTCATGATGGCATGAGTGCTGAGATTGTCGGCACAAAAAATGTAAACCATTATTTTGCAAAGCTTATTGGCTTTGACTCATCGGATATTACAGAAAACACAAAAGTGATTTTAGGTAGTGCTAGTTCTGTTACCGGTGGTTTAAGACCTTTTGCAGTAGAGAAATTTCCATATACTTATGGTACTGAAATTGTTTTAAAAGAAGGTGCTGGTGATGGGTATCATGGTAATTATGGTGCGGTTGCACTTGGATTTCCAGGAGTACAGACCTTATTAGAAAATGCAATGTTTGGTTATGATGGGACCATTTCAATAGGTGATTTTATAGATACAGAGCCTGGTAATATGGCTAATATGATTAAACCAATACATGATCAATTAGATGCAGTTGGAGATTCCTTTGCTACTTATGAAAATAGTTCAGGTAAATTATGGACTATACCGCTAGTTGATACATTATTAGTTGATGGTAGAGATGCAGTAGAAGTGGTTGGATTTGCACAAGTTTATGTAGAACGCGTAGAAAAAGTTCAAGGTGAAGCTGTTATTGTTGCAAGATTTATTCAGTTTGTAGCCAACGGAGAAATTGGTGAAACTACAGAAGATACCGGTGTATATGCTATGAAATTAGTAGATTAGAGGTGTTGCGTGAAGTTCTTGAAAGACGAAAAAGGTAATGTAACAATTTTAGTAGCGGTTGTATTTTTAGCTTTAATGGGCATGATGGCTTTGGTTGTAGATATGGGAGTCGTTTTTGCAGAAAAAGTTGAATTAATAAATGCTATCGATGCTGCACTATTGGCTGGAGCTCAAGAATTACCGAGTGATAAAACTAAAGCAAGATCTGTTATGGAAACCTATTTAGTTGAAAATGGTGTTGCTTTAGAAGATGTTCAAATCACGATTGCCACTGATGGTTTAAGTGCTGAAATTGTTAGTACAGTAACGGTTCCTCATTATTTTGCTAAGATGATTGGCATTGAGTCGTCTGAAGTAACTGGAAATGGAAAAGTAATCTTAGGACCTGCAAGTTCAGCAAAAGGAGGCATCAGACCTTTTGGTGTTGAAAAGTATAATTTTATATATGGAGATGAAGTTGCATTAAAAGTTGGCGGTGGTGACGGTTATCATGGTAACTATGGTGCATTGGCACTTGGTGGTAATGGTGCCTGTGTGTTATTGAATAACGCACTGTATGGATACGATGGTGAATTAAATATTGGTGATACCGTATTTACAGAACCGGGTAATATGGCCGGTATGGTGAACTCATTATCTTATTATATTAACAATATAGATGAGACCTTTGATGATTTTGAAAGAGACTCAGATAGAGTATGGACCGTTCCAATATTTGAGTCTATGGAGGTCAATGGTAGAACAGCTGTTGAAGTCGTGGGATTTGCTCAGTTTTTTATAGAAAGTGCTTATAAAATACAAGGTAAAGCAGAGATACATGGCAGGTTTATTGAATATGTAACAAATGGTGATATTGATCCTACACTTGAGAGTACAGGTGTATATGGCATGAAATTTGTAGATTAGAGGTGTGAAATGAAAAAATTAAGAAGAAGATTATTTATACTAGCAATCATTTTTGCTCTTATTTCTTCAGCAGGTGTTTATGTGTATTTAAAAAGTCTTGATGAGACACCAGAAGTAGAAGAGTCAAAAACATACATAATATTGGTTGCTGCACAAGATATACCAGCAAGAGTAAAAATTGAAGAAGATATGATCAAAGAGGTTGAAGTGACCTTTGAGCCGACATCCGAGAAGTTCTATAATGATTTTACGGATTTGCTTGGCAAGTATGTTAAAACAAAGATATATGAAGATTCACAGTTTCATAAAGATAATTTAGATCTTTCGTTAGAAGAAGAACTCAGCTTGAAAATAAGTGGTAATATGAGAGCTGTTTCTGTTGGTATCAGCGGTAATTCGGGTGTTGCTAATCTAGTAAAACCAGGAGACTTTGTAGATATTGTTGTCTACTTACCGCAACTCTCAGAGAACTCAGTGGTTCTAAGACCGGATATTGTAAAAATACTACTACAAAATGTAGAAGTATTGGCAGTGGATCAAGATCTCACATCTGAAGTCGAAACCACTTTAGAAGATGTCGAAACCTCTTCTGATGATCGTAGTCAAAAGTTTTATATTGCCACTTTATCAGTACCAGTTTTTGAAGTAGAACGATTAATACTTGCAAAAGATATTGGTATGATAGACTTGGTTTTAAGACCAATTGAAGGTGATTATATTTATGCGACTAATGGTGTGATCTGGCAAGAGTTACTGTTAGATGACTTTGATAGACTAAAGGATATGTTCCCTAACTATGAAGTAAATTCAGTAGGCGAAGTATATATAGATCCAAATGAAGTGACTTATGATAAGTATGTTTACTACACCGTAGAATTTGGAGATACCCTAAGAGAGATTAGTTTATTATTCTATGGTACAGAAGAAAATTATTTATTACTACAACAGGTTAATAATATTTCAGATGAGAATGTTATTTCTGCTGGTATGGGGTTGAAAGTACCGGTTCTTGATAATTGAGGTGAGATAAATGAGTATTAGAATTTTAATTGCAGATGATATAGAAGAAACAAGAAGCCTTTTAAAACAAGTATTAACTCTAGAAGATGATGAGTTTGAAGTTGTTGGTGAAGCTGGTGATGGAGAAGAAGTTTTAAAGCTATGTAAGAAATTAAATCCAGATGTGATTTTGATGGATATTAATATGCCTAAAATGAATGGTTTGGAAGCCACAGAAGAAATCATGAGAACTAATCCAGATGCCAATGTTATTATCATGTCTGTCCAAAATGATACAGAGTATTTGAGAACAGCCATGGAAGCTGGTGCAAAAGGTTATATTTTAAAACCTATTAATCATGAAGAAGTCTCAGAACTCATCAAAAAAACACATTCTAAAGGTATGAATAGAAAGAAGAGTCAACCTAAAGAAGATTTAAAAGATGCAAAGATTTTAAGCTTTTATAGCTTTAAAGGTGGTGTCGGGAAATCGGTCATTGCTTTAAATACAAGTGTGATCATGGCTGAAAAATTAGATCATAAAGTGTTATTAATAGATTTAGATTTACACTTTGGTGATATTTCATTATTAACCAATAAACATACTGAAAAAAATGTCTTAGATTTAGTAGATGATGACATGACAGATTCTTACGAAGCGATGTCAGGCTATTTTTATAATTATTGTAAGAACTTAGATGTTTTGTATGCGCCTCTTAGTCCAGAGGGAGCAGACTATGTTTCAAAGGACATTGTCAATAGAATCATTTCTACAGCAAAGCTACATTATGATTATATAGTGATTGATACAGGTGTAAACTTCCATGAACATACATTGTTTGCACTGGATTCATCAGATAAGATATTTTTTATCTCTTCAATGGAAATGACGTCTATTAAGAATTCGAAACTAGGATTAGGTGTTATGAAATCATTGAATTATGAGGATGATAAAGTAGAAATCATTATCAATCAAACAAGTGAAAAATTTGGTATTTCAAAGAAAGATATTGAAAAAGTATTTGATCGAAAAGTAAGTTATTATATCCAAGAAGAATTGAAACCAATTAGATTTTCAGTCAATAGAGGTCAAGCATTGGCTCTGGACTCTAAAGGGAAAACGTCTAAATTTTACAAAACATTGTTAAAACTATGTAAAGAATTATAGAGGTGTATTATGTCTTTAAAACAACGATTAGAGCAAGCTAGTACAACACCAAAAACTGGCAAATTTTCTGTAACGGCTAAAGATCCTTTTTCAGAACTAAAGACTAAAATACAGAATAAAGTTATTGGTGATTTAGATATAGATTTTACAGAGATTTCAGAAGATAATGAAGAGTTGAAAGCTGAAATTCAGATGATTATCGCCAAGAATATTGAGAAGGAATCTCTTAATCTTACCAGTGCACAGAAGAAAAAAGTCCAAGAAGAGCTCTTAAATGAGATTATTGGATTTGGTCCAATTACTTCTTTTTTAAATGACTCTGATGTAACTGAGATTATGGTTAATGGACCAAAACAAATATTTGTAGAGAAAAGTGGTAAATTAACTTTAGCGAATGCTGTGTTTAAAGATAATAACCATGTGCTTCATGTTATTAAAAAGATTGTTGGTGCTATTGGTAGACGTATTGATGAGAGTTCACCAATGGTGGATGCAAGACTTAAAAATGGATCTCGTGTTAATGCGATTATTCCGCCACTGGCCATTGATGGTCCGTCACTTACGATTAGAAAGTTTGCCGAAGACCCTTTCTTGGTAGACGATCTGGTTGGATTTGGAACGCTTAATTCTAAGATGGCAGAGCTTCTAAGAGCTTGTGTAGAAGGACGATTAAATATTATTGTTTCAGGTGGTACAGGTTCAGGTAAAACAACGACGTTAAATGTTTTGTCTTCTTTTATTCCTGAAGATGAAAGAATTGTAACCATAGAGGATGCTGCAGAGCTTCAAATGATACAAACACATGTGGTAAGACTAGAAACCAGACCGCCTAATATTGAGGGAAAAGGTGAAATTGCCATCCGTGATTTGGTTAAAAACAGTTTAAGAATGAGACCCGATAGAATTGTTGTTGGTGAGGTTAGATCCGGTGAGGCGCTTGACATGCTTCAGGCAATGAATACAGGTCATGATGGATCATTAACAACTGCCCATGCCAATTCACCTAGAGATATGTTATCAAGATTAGAAACGATGGTATTGATGTCTGGGATGAACTTGCCAATTAAAGCTGTAAGAGACCAGGTGTCTTCTGCGGTAGATTTGATTGTTCAACAATCGAGATTGCAAGATGGTTCTAGAAAAGTGACTTATATTACTGAAGTTCTTGGTATGGAAGGTGATGTCATTATCTTGCAAGATATATTTAAGTTTAATCAAAGGGGTATTGATAGCAAAGGGAAAGTCATAGGAGAATTTGAATTTACAGGTATTATACCAAGATTCTTAAAACAACTAAGAAATCATGGTATAGAATTGCCGCAAAGTATCTTCCAATAAGGGGTGAGGATATGTTATTTATTGCTACTACGCTCATGTTTTTTACCATATTAGTTGTCTTATTTTGGATTTTTGAAGTGTTATTTGTAAAGGAAAGATTTATAGAGAGACTTGAAGATTTGGATCCTATATCACAAATAGTAGAAGATAAGAAAATGACTGTTAAGAAACGGAAAACTGTATTTTATGGTCTTTCTAAATTGATCCCAAAACGAAAAAACAATAAAATGGATGAGAAGCTTATCAGTGCTAATTTACTGATAACGGCGGAAGAACTGTTTATTTATAGATTATTGTTTTCTATAGCACTTGGATTTTTGGTGTATGTGTTACGCCAAGATATTCTTATAACAGCGGTTGTTTCATTGGCTGTTTGGAACAGTCCTAAAATGTTTATTAATAAAAGAATAAAAAAAAGATTAGATGATTTTAATGAACAACTTAACGGTGGTTTGATTTTGATTTCAAATGCTTTAAAAGCGGGACATTCTTTTATGCAAGCTGTTGGTATTGCAGCAAGAGAAACACAAGGTACTTTTTCTGATGAATTTAAGATTCTTTTAAAAGAGCTGAATTTTGGTATTCCAATGGATGTAGCTTTCGAAAATATGTTGGTAAGAGTTAACTCTGGTGATATGAAACTTGTGGTTAATGCAATTATGATTCAGAAGGATATTGGTGGTAATTTATCTGAAATTTTAGAAAATATATCATCGACCATTCGTGAAAGACAAAAGATTAAAAATGAAATGAAAACATTAACAGCTCAAGGTAAAATGTCAGGATTTATTGTTATGATGATACCATTCTTCTTGGCTGCAGTTATTTATTTCTTTAACAAAGAATATATCATGTTATTATTTACAACAAAACTTGGCTATACGATACTCGCCATCTCATTTGTTAGTGAGTTTGTCGGCGTTATGTTTATTAGAAAGATCATTAAGATTGAAGTATAGGGAGTGATAGAATGTTATATTTAACAATTACATTTGTTTTTATTACAGTGATGCTTTTAACGTACTTCATTTTAATATCTATTAACAAAAATAAAATTGAAATGGTTGAACGTGTGGCTGCAATTGAAAATCTAGACAAGTCATGGGCGAATCAAGATGAAAATTATGGTGAGTCTGTAAGTGGATTGATTTTTAAAGGTTTAGGAAGTTTTTTAATCAAATTATCTCCAAATTATAAATCAAAACGAAATAAACAATTGCTTGAAAAAGCAGGTGTTTTAAAAGAAACCTCAGCAGAGAAGTGGGTGGCCAGAAAAGCAGTGGTTACTTTTGTAGTATTTGCTTTAATGACTTTATTGTCATTGGTGTTCAGTAATAATATTGGTATTGCATTTATTCTTGCTTCATTGGCGGCACTTATTGTAAATGCTTCTTATAAGTTCTATATTTCTAGGAAAATATCTAAACGTGTAGTTGAGATTGTAAAAGCATTGCCGTATACACTAGACTTGATTACCGTTTCAGTTGAAGCCGGTTTATCTCTTGATGGTGCCATTGGTAGAATTGTTGGTGCTATTGCGGGACCACTTTCAGATGAGTTTGGACAAACCTTAAAAGAGATTAGAATGGGTATTGAAAAGAAAGAAGCCTTAAAGAATATGTCTGCACGCATTGGAAACAAAGATTTATCCATGATATTATCGAGTATCATTCAAGCAGATGAACTCGGTGTTAGTTTAGGTAAAATTTTAAGAATTGAAGGGGATCAACTTCGTGAAAAACGAAAGCAAATTGCTCGTGAAAAAGCGATGAAAGCACCAATTAAGATTTTATTTCCTTTGATATTTTTCATATTTCCAACGATATTTATGGTGGTATTAGGCCCAGCAGTTATTAGTATGATTGAACTATTTTAGAGGTTATCATGAAATTACTAAGAGATGAAGAAATTATACTTTCTGAAGTGGTGATGGCAACAACATTTCTAGAAAGGTTGCGTGGCTATATGTTTTATAAAACACCGCCTTATGAAGGACTTGTTATTAAACCATGTAGCAGTATTCATACTTGTTTTATGACATTTGATCTAGACGTATTATTTTTAGATGATAATATGGTGGTGGTCAAAAAAATTGAAGGTTTGAAAAGACGTCAAATGATCCCACCGATTAAATCGGCGGTTTATACTGTTGAATCGTCAGTTGGGAAATTTGCAACAGTAGATGTTGGTGATCACTTGACTATATGTTAAAATATAGAAAAATATGGAAGGGGAATCTATGGTAATTATACAATTTCTATTATTGCTGATAACAGGTTTTTATATTATATATATTGATTTTAAAGAACAGATTATCCCGAATAAGGTCAATCTAATTTTACTAATTGGTGGCATCATCATTACAGCGATTGATTATAAAATGATTGTATCTCATATTGCAGGTTTTTTAGTATTGGGTATTTTAATGTATCTTTTAGCAGTCATCACCAAAGGCTTTGGAATGGGTGATGTAAAATACCTATTTACGGTAGGTTTGATTTTAGGTTTAAAACAAGGTTTAACAGCATTGGTTATAGGATTTATATTAGGTGGTGTTGTTAGTTTGATCTTGTTACTCATGAAAAAGGTGACGCTAAAAGACTTTATTGCCTTTGGTCCTTATTTGGTAGTTGGGACACTCGTGTCCTTTCTTATATAAGAAAAAGAGCCCTAAGGCTCTATAACATCACATTTTGAGGTTTGTTATCTATCCAAGCAGTAATATTGTCAATGACAATAGCTGCTCGTCTTAAGATAGATTCATGTGTTGCATAAGCAACATGAGGTGTAAGAACAGCGGTGTTATTTTGAATCAATTGCTGCTTTGTATTAAGAGGTGGCTCTATATCAAAAACATCAATTCCTGCACCTGCAAGCCGTCCTTCTTTGAGACATTTTGATAAATATGCATTATCAACAATTGGTCCCCTAGCCGTATTAATTAATATGGCTGAAGATTTCATTAAATTAATAGCTCTTTGATCTATTAAGTTTCTAGTATTGTTTGTCAGTGGTGTGTGAATCGATACAATATCAGATTGAGATAAAAGATCATCAAACTCTAGGTATTCTATGCCTAAATCTAAGACATCCTGTCTAATTGTACGGCTATAAGCCACAACTTTACAACCGAATGCTTTTGCAATTAATGCCGTTTGAATGCCAATGGCACCTGTTCCAATAATCCCAAAGGTTTTCTTGTAAAGTTCGTTTCCGACCAAACCATCTTTTGTTTTAAGCCCCCTTGTAGCAGCATCACATCTCGGGATATTTCTAAGTACGGATAAAGTTAAACCGATTGCTAACTCGGCAACGGCATGATTACAATAACCTGCTGCGTTTGAAATCGTAATATTTTTTTCTTTACAGACATCTAAATCAATGTGATCAACACCTACAAAAGCGACTGAGATCATTTTCAAATGAGGACATGCTTTAATAACTTCACCTGGAAGTGGATTATTGGCAATGACTAAGACATCAGCATCTTTACTTCTTTCAGTTAATTCGCTAATTTGAGTCGTTTTTTGATCGTACACAGTAATATTATGGTGTTTTAATGGTTCTAAAATTATATTGAGGGCATCATCTAGAATGCCAAGTGGTTCTAGTATTACAATATTCATATACATACCTCCTAATGATATCAATTATAATATGAGTTAGTGATAGATTACAACCATATGACATTTTTTTAAAGAGAGATTAAATAGAAATGTAATTGGTATCAATGTTATTAAAGATTGCTATAATGG
>JABXKX010000315.1 GCA_013619035.1 Peptostreptococcaceae bacterium | reverse complement strand
AAGTCTCGTAAATAAGTTACAAAGAATACTATTTATTTTTGAATGAGTTAAGTTTCATATGGAATAGAATGAATGGCGACACTCTAATGCAGATGTCATTGAGATAATAATGGATAGTACATCATAGTATTTATCCGTTTATCAGTGATTTTTAACTATATAGATTAAGGCTCGTTATGATTAGAAATTTCTATGGTGGAATGTAATGTTCTGTTTTTTTTATTGAAATCTGGGTAGACAGTTTGTGAGAAATACACAAACGTATTCGGTTATTTTCTCTATGATTTGAAAAAAGTATACAAATACTTCATCATGAAATGGAGGAGTGAATATGAAATTATTTAAAGGGAACATAATATATACAAAAAATAAAGAGTCGTTTGAAATATTAGAAAATGGCTTTATTTTAGAAGAAAACGGTCGTGTTAAAGATATCGGTCTAGAATTACTAGAGAAGTATCCGGAAACAGAATTGGTAGATTATTCAGGTCATTTACTAATTCCAGGATTTGTAGATTTACATTTTCATGCTGTACAGTATGGTAATTTGGGTATTGGATTGGATGAAGAACTTTTAGATTGGTTGAACACCTATACGTTTAAAGAAGAAGAAAAGTTTAGTGATTTAGTTTATGCTGAAACGATTTTTAAAGAAGCTATTAAAGATATTATACAATCGGGCACAACAAGAATCGTCTTTTTCAGCTCAATTCATGAAGGTGCAACAAGACTTTTAATGGACCTTTGTGAAAAACATAATTTATCTGCTTATGTTGGCAAAGTTAATATGGATAGAAATGCCTCAGAAGGTTTATTAGAATCACCAACAACTTCTTTTGAAATAACTAAGAGGTTGGTAGAAGAAACTGAACAGGCTATTATTACACCTAGATTCGTACCTTCTTGTACAAAAGAATTAATGATTTCATTAGGTGAGTTAGCTCAAAAAGGGTATCCTGTTCAAACGCATATTTCTGAAAATGAAAATGAAATAGAATGGGTTAAATCGCTTCATCCAGAGGCTAAAAATTATTTAGATGTTTATGATCAATGTGGATTGGTTACAGACCGTACTATTTTAGCTCACTGTGTTTTCTGTACTGATGAAGAAAAAGAAGTTATAAAAAATAGAGGCGCTTATGTAGCACATTGTCCAGCGGCAAACTTTAACCTGACCAGTGGTATTATGAATGTAAAAGATTATATCAATAAAGGGATTAAAATTGGATTGGGGACAGATGTAGGTGCTGGACATACGCCATCGATAAGAAATATAATTGTAGAATCAATAAAGATGTCGAAAGTTAATCAAATGATGCATAGAGATGAGGATGTATTATCTTTTAGTGAAGCTTTTTATTTAGCAACAAAAGGTGGCGGAAGTTACTTTGGAAATGTAGGGAGTTTTGAAGTGGGGTATGATTTTGATTTACTCGTAATCAAACCAGATGATTTATCCCTTTCTAGAGGTATCAATTACTTGGAACAATTACAACGATTTGTTTATGCTGGACACAATAAAATGATTATAGAATCATACTGTCAAGGTAAGAAATTAAAGGCTTATTAAATATTAGGATAATTCAAGTAAATTTTTACAGTTGCTAGTATACTATACTATGCAACTGTTCTTTTTTTGTGCTATAATTTTTAATAGACAATAAAGAATGGCAACGAATGAAGGAGTGACATATGAATAAAAAAACAGTCAGCTCGGTTCTGATAGCAGTTATTATAACCGCGTTAGTAACATCTGCATTTGCAGTGTTTGTTATTTTTCCGAAATTGGAAGAGAATACACCTGTATCTATTGGTGATGGAATAGCAAAATCTACTGATAATGGAGAGATTGTACAGATATCAAGAGAGGATTATGATTATCTTATATCTTTGTATGAAAAAGATAACTCAGTAGAAGCAGCTGAGGTAACAGAACCGATCGAAACTGAAGATGAAGATGTTGTAAAAGTAAAAAAAGAAGATTATGATTATCTATTGTCATTATATGAAAAGTATAAGAAGGTGGAAGCTTTAGAAGAATACATTAGAGATAACTATTATCAAGATGTCTCTGAAGTTGATTTTATGTCAGAAATACTTAAGGGATTATTTAAAGCATTAGATGATCCATATTCAGTATATTTCACACCAGAAGAATTTAAAGCCTACAATGAATCAGCAACAGGGGTTTATGAAGGTATTGGTGTTATTGTTTCACCTGGAGAAGATGGATTTATCACAGTCGTTGCGCCAATTCATGATTCGCCGGGCTTTGATGCAGGTTTAAAAACCAATGATAAGATTATCAAAGTAGATGGCGTTGAATTCTTTGCTGATGAACTAGATGAAGCTATTAGAAATATTAGAGGTCCTGCAGGAACAACTGTGGTATTAACAATTAGACGTGAAACTGAAATTATTGATGTTCCTGTCGTTAGAAAGAAAATTAAATTAGAAGCAGTTGCATCTGAGGTTTTAGAAGGTGACATTGGTTATATTCAGATGGCATCATTTGACCAAGATGTAGCTATTGAATTTAGACAACATTTGGATGAACTCGAAAGTCAAAATATCAAAGGTCTTGTTTTAGACTTAAGATACAATGGTGGTGGTTATTTATCACAATGTCTTAAAGTGACAGATATGCTTATCGGTGAAGGTGTTATTGTTAAAACTAAAGACAATGAAGGCCATGTTGATATTGAAACGTCTGATGCAGCAAAGATTGATTACCCATTGGTGATAATCGTTAATGAGGGAAGTGCAAGTGCTTCAGAAATCTTAACGGGCGCTGTAAAAGATAACGAAGAAGGTACGATCATTGGAACAACAACATTTGGTAAAGGTTTAGTTCAGACAATGTTACCGTTATCTAGTTTCGATGAGTCTGGTTTTAAATTGACAATAGAACAGTATTTTACTCCAGATGATTATTATATTCATGGCACAGGTATTGAGCCAAATATAGTTATCGAAGATGATGAAGAAACAGAAGCAGATGAACAACTCGATAAAGCTTTAGAACTTATTAAACAGGAAATCAATTAGGACTTTATGTTTGAATATTTCTTATGAGTAGATTTTAGGATGTTTTGACGTTTAAATAGATCGTCGATTAACGATTCGGTAAACCGTGAAAAGTAAATAATAATTTAAGGGGCTGTCGGAAAATAGAGTTTTATAACTCTTAGGTCCCGTTATATCAGAAACCATGTCAAACACACAGGTGTAAATTCAC
>JABXKX010000513.1 GCA_013619035.1 Peptostreptococcaceae bacterium | reverse complement strand
GTATACTTCTAGCATCATATGAAAGTAATAAGAAAATAAATGATGTAGAATGGCTAAATGAAGATAGAGTGATTATTGAATTCAATGATTTTATAGAAGTCTTAGAATTAGCCTATTAGGAGTAGATTATGAATTGGTTAGATATAGCGGTTCTTTTGATATTGGTAATTAATATCGGCTTAGGTTGGTTTAGAGGATTGATTAAGTCTGTTGTAAATATTGTTAGTATTGTCGCTGGATTCATGTGTGCAAAATTATACTACATGACAATGTATGTATTCTTAAATGAACGTTTTGATTTGTTGAATAAGGTTAGAATCGGTATTCAAGAAACATTTCAGAATGTCCAGTTGCCAGAACTCTCAGAAGTACAATCTTTACCAACCGATCAAATCGCAGATCAATTGCCACAATCAGAGTTTTTATCATCACTGGTAAAACAATTTGTTGAAAGTGATGGCTTTGATCAGATGATACAAACGAATGTTAATAGTTTCAGCGAACTATTTTCTTCATGGTTAGCAGAAAAATTACTGACTATTATCAGTATGGTTGTTATTTTCGCTTTGGTATACTTAGGGATTCGAATCATAGGACATATACTTAATGCGGTGTTCCAGTTGCCCGTTCTAAACGGGGTCAACAAATTGTCCGGATTCTTATTTGGATGTGTAAAAGGTGTTTTCTTTGCAATGTTATTGGTCTTAGTTGTTGTGATTTTAAGTCCTGTATTTAGTGATTTTAAGATGGTTGAAGCATTGGAAACATCACAAATTGCTATTTATTTTTATAAGTATAATATTGTAATGTATATATTTGAAGGTTTTATATAAGGAGGTTCTATGCAAACAACAGTAGATGCAAGAGGATTGGGTTGTCCAGTTCCTGTTATTAAAACAAAAAAAGCATTAGATGCAATTGCTGCTGGGAATGTATTAACAATTGTTGATAATATGATTGCAAAAGAAAATGTAACAAAACTAGCAAAAAGCTTACATTTTGAATGTCATGTTGTTGAAGATGATGGTGAGTTTTATATTGATATTACAAAAAATACAGATACTGAAACAATTATTGAGAAGAAAGGTGATTTCTTTGATTCTGTTGTTCTATGTGGGTCTGATAAATTTGGAGATGGTGATGACGATTTAGGAGATATTCTAATTAAAGGATACTTCTATACATTAAGTGAACTGGATGTTGTTCCACAAACCATAGTCTTTTTGAACTCAGGTGTTAAACTAGCAACTGAAGGATCAAAGGTATTAAAAGATCTTCAAGCTTTAGAATCAAAAGGTGTTGAAATCGTATCATGTGGCACTTGCTTAGATTTTTATGGATTAACATCAAGTTTATCAGTGGGTGGTGTTTCAAATATGTATACAATAGTTGAACATCTTAATAACAGTATGAAAGTGATTAAATTATAAATGGAAAAATCATATTTGGTAATAACATTTGAGTCGACGCATAAAGCCATAAAAGCTGAAAAGACTCTAGAAGGATTAGAAATTGAAATCATCCCAACGCCAAGACAGCTTAGTGCCAACTGTGGCATTTCGATAAAAGCCTCAACAAAAGATCTAGAGACAATAAAGTCTTTGATGGGAGATTCATTTGGTGAAATGAATCAATGTTATGAAGTAACACGTTTAGATGATACAATGAATTTCAAAAAAATATAGGAGGGGCTATGCCATTAAATCTTGCCGTAGGTGATATTATTACGACTAAAAAGAATCATCCATGTGGGAGCCATGATTTTGAAATCATGAGAGTTGGTATGGATTTTCGAATAAAATGTACAGGTTGTGATAAGCAGATTTGGATAGAACGTCGAAATTTAGAAAAGAGAATTAAAAAAGTTTTAAGAGACGGAGAACCTGTAGATAAGCAAAGTTTAGAAATAAAAAATTCGTAAAAATAATTGTTGAACTCAATAGAGTTTGGTGATATAATGTGATGATGTAATAGAAATGACTATTACTCTCTGCCCTGTTTTGGGGCCAATCAGACCATAGGGAGGTGTAATTATGAGAAAGTATGAAACTCTTTTCGTATTAAAGAACAATATCGAAGAGGCTGCTCGCGTAGCGTTGATCGAGAAATTCACTGGAATCATTAATAACGACGGTGAAGTGACTAAAGTTGACGAGTGGGGAACAAAAAAATTAGCTTACGAAATCGAAAAATTAACTGAAGGTTATTATGTATTAGTAGATTTTAAGTCAAGTACTGAGCTTCCAAGAGAACTAGAAAGAAATTTCAAAATCTCGGATGATGTTTTAAGATACGTGGTTATTAACAAAGAAGAAAAGTAGGGTGATATCATGAATCAAGTCATATTAATAGGACGTTTGACAAGAGACCCTGAATTGAGATTTATCCCAAATAGTGGAACAGCTGTTGCAAGATTTAGTTTAGCTGTTAATAGAGAATTCAAAAAAGAGGGTCAACCTGATGCTGATTTCTTTAACATTGTTGTTTGGGGTAAGTCAGCAGAAAACTGTGCTAACTACTTAAAAAAAGGTAGATTGGTAGCAGTTAACGGCAACATGAGAAACAACAACTACGAAGATAAAAATGGTGTTAAGCATTATAATATTGAAATTGTTGCTAATAGAGTTGAGTTCTTAGAGTGGGGAGACAGTAATGGTCGTTCACAACAAAACCAACAACCTCAAAACCAGGGGTATAACCAACAACAAAATTATAATAAACCACAACAACCACAACAACAACCATCACAAGGTCAACCGCAAAAGCAATCTAACAATCAAGATGATTTTAATGGATTCCAAGCGATTGATGGAGACGATGATATTCCATTCTAGAGGAAAAGGAGGGACAAAACATGGCTTTTAAGAAACCAGGAAACAGAAGAAAAAAAGTATGTCAATTTTGCGCTAGCAAAGATTCTCAAATAGATTACAAAGATGTTAAGAAGCTTCAAAGATACTTATCTGAAAGAGGTAAAATTTTACCTAGAAGAGTAACTGGAACTTGTGCAAAGCACCAGAGAGCTTTAACTATCGAAATCAAAAGAGCAAGAATCATGGCTTTATTACCATTCGTAAAAGGTTAAATATCAGAAGATCGGATTATCCGGTCTTTTTTTTTGCTTAAATTTTGCTCTAATGATTAAGAATACATGAACAACATGCTAATCATATTAAAATTCTCTATTATTATGGACAGAGTCTGTTATTAATATTATCTTATTAATATGGAGGTTGTTATGTTTAATAAAAAAGGAAAAAGATTTAAGACAATATATGAAGAAGGCAGTATCTATTACAGTCGAATCATACAGGACACAGTAACTGGAGTCAATTACTTATACTCAGGCTCAGGTAGTGCTGGCGGTATAACACCTTTATTAGATAAAAATGGACAAGTTGTTGTCACGACCATCGAGGATTGATATGAAGATAAAATCGATAGAACCCATCAATGAATTAAAGTACCTAAGAAGTTATAAGATTAAGTATGCGACTAAATCAGGTCAGGAAAGAGACTGGGAAATTGTGTCTAGAGGTGATACGTCTAGATTGGAAGAAGAAATTTTTAATCATCAGTCTTTTACTGATGGTGCTATGGTTTTTGCGACCAATCTGGATAAAACGGATGTTATTATGTTAAAAGAGTTCCGTGTATCAGCAGGTCGTCCTATCTATATGTTTCCAGCAGGTCTTATTGAATCAGGTGAAGATATAAAAATGGCAGCAAAAAGAGAGTTTAAGGAAGAGACGGGATTACTTTTAAATCCGTTATGTGTTGAACGTGAACGTTATGTCTCAGTTGGCATTATTAATGAACGTGTTAATGTGGTTTATGGAACATACTCAGGCATACCAACTAAAGATTTTCAAGAAGATAGTGAAGATGCAGACATCATCATTGTGGATAAGCATGAGGCAATAAGAATTTTGGAAGAAGAAGAGATTTCAATACGTTCTGCTATGTTACTTCAAAATTTCTTTAAGATTCATCCTTTTTTTGATGTAGAAACCTCGTAGCTAAGAAGATATACATGATATAATTAGATATTGAATAAGTTATTATCTGAAAGGAGCTCCTATGGATTGGAAAAAAGAATTTGAAGAAGGACAACAATTAACTAGAGATCGTCGTTATGAAGAAGCTGCAGAAAAGTATAAAGTTATTATTGAAGGTAGTGAAGAGGAACCGAAAGTTTATTACTGGGCATTAAAACATTTTGCTGATTTGGCTGGATTTATATATTTCAAGGATTATTTTAGAGCAATTGATATGTATCAAAAGATTATTAGTGAGTATGAAGAAGAAGATGGTTTATATGAATGGTGCCAAGTAGATATGGCTAAAACATATATGATGTCTGGTATGGAAATGTTTGAAGGGTATGATAATGTTATGGATATGTTAGAGCCGATGGACGAACAAATGGCAGAATATATTGAGAACATGAAAGAAAAAAGAGATGATTTCTTTACGGATCGTGCAGAGATTATTTATAAAAAGAGAATGTAATAGGAGTGGCTTAGCCGCTCCTTATCTATTGTTATCCATACCTTTATTAGCGAGTTCATCTGCTAGATGATTCATCTCTGTAAGATATTTATAATCTTCTATTGAAATATCTTTTTGACTACAGAACTTCTTATACCATTTGTTTAAGTCACTGGTCTTAGAGATATCTAAATGTCCTTTGACCTTATAAAACTCTACTTCTGAAAAAGATCTGACTAAAGCAATTAATGATTGCCAAAGCTCTTGATTTTCAACAGGCGTTTTTTTAGATGTTTTCCATCCGTTCTTTTCCCAGTTGATGTACCATTTCTTCTTAAAACATTCTACAACATAAGCGCTATCAGAATAGATTTCGATTGAAACTTCAGTGTCTTTAATCAGCTTTAAGGATTCAATAACAGCTGATAACTCCATTTTATTATTGGTAGTATTCTTCTCTCCACCGTAAACTTCTTTTTTATGTTCACCATATTGAAGGACTGCACCATAACCACCAACATTTGTTTCATGCTGGTTGCCAGAGCAGGCTCCATCTGTGTATACGTATATTTTTTTCATGATTATCACCTCGGAGCTATTATATCATATTTATCATTTGCATCGTAAATTATTTAAGCATATAATAGATTTAGCAAAAGAAAAGGGGACATTATGGATATCTATGATTACAATATATTAAATGAATTACAAAATAACGGCAAGCTTAGCATTACAGAACTGGGGCGTATGATAGGTCTATCTACCACCGCAACAAAGGAACGTGTGAAGAAGTTAGAAAATGAAGGGGTTATCAAAGGTTATTCTGCGATTATTGATGCAGCAAAAGTGGGCATAGACTTAACAGCATTTATTACAGTACCTGTCGGGAATTTGGAAATTAAGGAAATGTCAGATAAACTTTCAGCGATGAAAGAAATTGTTGAATGTCATAAAGTAACGGGTAACACATGTTTTTTAATAAAAGTTAGAGCAAGAAATTCATCACATTTAGAGCATTTAATTGATGAAATCAACAAATTTGCCAAAAATACTTATACCTACTTGGTTTTATCAACAGCTAAAGATGAGCAAAAGATACTGATTGATGAAAATGAATTTACGAGTGATGAAGCTTAGCTTCATCTATTTTTTTAATAAAACGTAAGATTGACTCTGTTGATTTTCGGTATAATTATATTAGGGGAGGAGATATTAATGAAAAAAATAGTAGTGATCATTCTAATTCTAATGAGTTTTACGATATTAGGATGTGAGGACAAAGTGATTGAAGCTGCATATACAGAACCCGTAACTTTAGAAGAAGAGGTTATAGCAAAAGAACCTTTTACAGATCCATCATTAAATTACTACCAAATTGATGCGATTTTAGATCCTGAAATGTCCATTATTACAGCGACACAAATCATAGAGTACACGAATAATGAGAACCTTGATTTAACTGAGATTTATCTTCATCTCTATCCAAACGCTTTTACAAAAGAATCTCAACCGAATCTTTTTGGCAACTCTGATGAAGTGAGTGATTTGATTGGTGAAATTGAAATAACATCGCTATTAATAGATGGTAAGGATATTAAGTTTCAAGAAGGTCCTACTACAACTTCAGTAGAAATAGCTTATGCTTTTATAAAAAATGAAACATATACAATTCAGTTGGATTATTTGGTTAAAGTATCTTCAACATCAGAAAGATTTGGTGTTGTTAATGATATTTATAATTTGGGTAATTGGTACCCAATATTAGCTGTATATGATGAAGAAGGATGGCATGTAGATCCTTATTTATCTATTGGTGATCCTTTTTATAGTGATATGAGTAACTATGATATAAAAATGACAGTCCCAGAAGGTTATGTTGTAGCAGGTTCTGGCTATATTGAATCTGTAGATACATTAGAAAATGAAACAACTTATGCTTTTAGAGCTGATAGAATGCGAGACTTTGCTTTTGTTATTTCTAATCAGTTTGAATATATTAAAGAACAAATAAATGATACAACAGTCTATCTTTATTATCCCAAATCTGTTAAAAAACATAAATGGTTAGATGATGCTATGTTATTCAGTTTGGAAGCTATCAGTTCATTTGAAGAAATTATTGGGGATTACCCTTATAAGACTTATAGTGTTGTTCTAACGAATTTCCCCTCTGGTATGGAATATCCTGGATTAGTCTTCATTTCAAAAGGTTACCTTTTAGATTCTATTCATGCTTTAAGAACAGTGATTGTACATGAAACAGCTCATCAATGGTTTTATGGTTTAATTGGAGATGATGAAATTGATGAGGGATGGATAGATGAAGGATTAACCACATTTTTTACAGCATACTTTGAGATTGAATATACAGGAGAACATTCCTATCAAGATGCGATGAAGCGATATCAAAATCGAGTGAATGAATATGGATTTGATAATATTATAGTTGCTAAATCAGCAAAAGATTTTGATGATTGGGGTGATTATGGTGTGGCTGCTTATTCAAAACCTGCTTTGATGTATCATGAGATTTATACGACTTATGGTGATGAAAAAATGCAAGCTTTTGCCAAGTATTTATACGAACATTATGCTTATGGCATTTTAAAGGAAGATGATTTAAGAGAAGCGCTAAATGCGATTTATGGTGCAGAAATTAACGAATTATTAGATACATGGTTATATTAACTTGACATTAACTGAAAAACGCACTAAACTACTGATAATACATAAGTATGCTAATAATAGCATACTTATTTTTCGAGGTAGATTATGAGAGATATAAAAGAGTTAAGAAAAGAAATTGATGGCATAGACAAAGAACTGGTAAAGTTGTTTGAAAAACGTATGTCCATAGTAGAAGAAGTTGCTACTTATAAAATTGAGAATAATAAGCCCTTGAAAGATCCAGCAAGGGAATCAGAATTGATTGAAAAGAATGTGAGTTTATTAAACAATCATAAATATGATCGTTTATTAAGTGTGTTTTTTAAGGACCTGATGGAATACAGTAGAACCCATCAAAAGTATTTAATGAAGAAAGAAACGATTGAGTTTTCACTTCCAATTGATAATCCCAAAGTCGTCTATCAAGGTGTAGAAGGGTCTTTTAGCAGTATAGCGCTAAAAAGATTCTTTAAAGAAGGCTCTGAACAAGTTCATGTAAGAACTTTTGAAGAAACATTCAAAACATTGTACAATAAAGAAGCCGATTATGGTATTTTACCGATAGAGAATAGTTCTACTGGTGCTATCAATGAAGTTTATGATTTGTTATTGAAATATCAAATGCATATTGTTGGAGACTTATACTTGCCAATTAGACATCATCTAATTGGATTTGAGGGTACTGATTTAAGTGAAATAGAAGCAGTATACTCACACGAACAAGGATTTAAACAAAGTAAGAAATTCTTGAGCCATTATCAGTGGCAACAATATTCTTATACAAATACCGCTAAAAGTGTGATGCATGTGAAAGAACTTCAGAAGTATAAATATGCAGCAATCGGCAGTAAAGAAGCTGCTGATGTATATGGCTTATCAGTTTTAAAGGAAAATATTCATGATCATGATTACAATACAACACGATTTGTAGTTTTAGCATTAAAACCTATTAAAGTAAAATCAGCAAATAAAATTAGTTTGGTCGTAAGGGTGTCACATGAGCCGAAAGCTTTATTCTCTGTGCTTGAGATTATTGCCAATCATAACATCAATATGTTAAAGATTGAATCTAGACCGATACCTGATAAACCATGGGCGTATATGTTTTATATTGATATTGAAGGTTCAGTTGGTGATGTTATAGTCGATGAAACTTTAGAAGCGATTGAAGCTGCATCTAATTCGGTGTTGATGTTAGGAAACTATTACAGCAGAAATGGAGTAAATGAATGAAAATTGCATTAATTGCACATGATAATAAAAAACCAAAGATGATACAATTTGTTAAAAATCATAGAGATATCCTCGCTAAGCATAATCTATGCGCTACAGGAACAACTGGTAAAAAGATAACTGAAGCAACAGGTTTAGAAGTAGAAAGATTTTTATCGGGTCCAATTGGTGGGGATCAACAAATCGGTGCAAGAGTTGCACTAGATGAGATTGATATTGTTATATTCTTGAGAGATCCTTTGACAGCACAACCTCATGAACCAGATGTACTCGCTCTTTTAAGAGTTTGTGACGTGCATCAAGTACCGCTTGCTACGAATGTTACTTCAGCTGAAATACTGTTATATGGTATGATTCATAAAGAAGAGTGGAAAACAATTAGAGATGCTTATTAATAAGAATGCTAACGGAAGTTAGCATTCTTTTCATATAAAAAACAAGATTAAACTCTTGTTTTTATAGCTTCTGTTAATTTTTTCTTTGAAGGTACTTTGCCTATAAACAAAACTTCTCCATTGATAACAAGTGTTGGTGTACTCATGACACCATAAGCAACAATGGATTTAAGATCTTCTACTTTATCAACTTGTGCCGTGAGTGTTTCTGCTTGTAATATTTCTAAAATTAAGCCATAAACTTTATCGCATTTTTTACAGCCGGTTCCTAGTACTTTTATATTCATATGTTAACTCCTATCTGTTTTTTTCCATTATAACACGACAAAACCCAATATAAAATATGGATAACCTGTGTATAAGTCTGTGTATAGTGTGGATAACAAAACAAGTGTTCGGTCAGAAATGTTGAAGTTATCAACAAAAGTTGTGTATAGGTGTCTGAAAATTGTGTATAAGTGGTGAATAACTCAAGTTATCTGACTATTTACACAGTAAAACGATAGTTTTGTATAAAATTTTGTGGATAACTTAAATTCTTAATGCTATTGTACACATGTGGTACATGTGTTATAATTCATTTGTTAAAACTTGATACAACGTATAAGGTGCCGTAAGGATAATAGGGAATGAGGTAACGCCTCAGCAGCCCCCGCTACTGTAAATAGTGATGATGTCTAAAAACCACTGGAATAATATCCGGGAAGGTAGATAATCAGATGATCTATGAGCCAGGAAACCTGCCTTGTTTTGTAATCAGCTTCGGAGGGAAGTGACGATTGGTGAGTAAGAGACCAAGCTGATTCTTTTTGTGGATCGGCTTTTTTTATTTCCAATTGGAGACTTCTAAATTTTAGGAGGAAAAATGAAAAAGTTACTAAGTATTTTATTAATTATGATGATGGTATTTACTTTCATCGGTTGTGAAAGCAACAATGTAGCAGAGAACAATGCAGCAGAGAACAATGTAGCAGAAAACAATGCAACAGAGAACAATGTGGTTGAAGAAAACAATGAAACAACTGAAGAAGTAGCATACTATCCTGTTACATTTACAGATGGCATGGGTAGAGAAGTAACAATTGAATCTGAGCCAATGACAATTGTAACAATGGCACCAAGTATGACTGAAACAATTTATGCTTTAGGTTTAGGTGATCGTTTAGTGGGTCGTACAGATTATTGTAACTATCCAGAAGCAGCATTATCTGTTGATAGCATTGGATCTTTAAGAGAACCAAATTTAGAAGCGATTATAGCACTTAATCCTGATTTAATTTTAATGTCTACTCACGCCAGTGAAGAAGTTCTAGCAAAATTAGACGAAGCAGGACTTAAAACTGCAATATTAACTGCTCAAGAGAGTTTTGATGGCGTTTATGAAATAATTACTCAAACAGGTACAATTTTTAATGTTTTAGATCAAGCAACTGAGTTAGTATCAACAATGCAAGCTGATGTAACAACAGTTTTGGAATTGGTTAAAGATGCTGAGAAAAAATCGGTATATTATGTTGTAGGATTTGGTGAGTATGGTGACTATACAGCAACAGGTGATACATTCATTCATGAAATGTTAGAAATGGCTGGTGGTACTAATATCGCTGCTGATGGTGAATCTTGGTCTTATAACTTAGAGACGATTATAGAAAAAGATCCTGACTATATTATCTGTTCAGAATTAAATGATACAAAGGGAACGTTAGAGCAAACTGAAGGTTACATGGAATTGACTGCAATTAAAGAAGGACGTTTAGTAGAAATCAATCAAGATTTATTATCTAGACAAGGTCCTAGACTTGCAGAAGGTTTAAAAGCAATTGCTCAATTATTACATCCAGAATTATTTGAATAGATATTAGAGACTAGGTTAACCTAGTCTTTCGCATTTAAAATAGATATAAAATTTTGCTATTTATGTAGAAATTTACTAGGAAAGAAGAGACTCATGATTAGAGATAAAAAGAAACATTTCTTAATAATTGGATTATTAGTTGCATTAGGATTTTCAATTATCTTTGCATGTACAATTGGACCAGAGAAAATTCCTTTTACACATTCTATGAAATTATTGTTATCAAAAATACCAGGTATAAAAGAGTTGATAAGTTTAGAAGGTGTAAAAGAATCACATGGTAGGATATTGTATGTTGTTAGAATTCCAAGAATCTTAGGCGCAACGCTTGTTGGTATGGCCCTAGCGGGTGCTGGTGTTGTTTTTCAGGGTGTTTTAAGAAATCCACTAGCTGAACCGTATGTTTTAGGCATTAGTTCAGGTGCAGCTTTTGGGGCAACATTGATGATTGTTCTAGGTGTATCATTTACAGTTTTCGGATTAACAGCAGTTTCAATAGGTGCTTTTTTCGGTGCCATTGTGACGATGTATGTTGTTTATAATATTGCAAGAGTTGGCATGAAATCATCCATTACCACACTTCTACTTTCAGGTATTGCAGTAAGTTTTTTATTATCATCGATGGTATCGTTGATGATTGCATTAAATAGAGATCAAGTTGAGAAAATTGTATTTTGGACGATGGGCAGTTTATCTTCTGTTAAAATGTCTCATATAGATGTTGTCTATATCCCTATATTATTATGTGTTGCTGTTTTCATATTTTTCTCAAGAGACTTAAATGTGATGTTACTTGGTGAAGAAAGTGCCACATCAATGGGTATTGATGTGGTGGTACTAAGAAAAATACTTTTATTTACGGCATCAGTTGCAACAGCTTTCAGTGTATCGATTAGTGGTATTATTGGCTTTGTAGGGTTAATTGTACCTCATGCCATGAGACTTATTGTTGGACCGAATCATAAGTATTTAACACCCGCTTCAATATTAGCAGGGGCCATATTTTTAATTTTATCTGATACAATAGCTAGAACCATTATTGCTCCAGGTCAACTGCCTTTGGGCGTTATAACTGCAATTATTGGAGCACCGTATTTTATTTATTTATTGTATCGTAATAATAATATCAGTAGGGGGTAAAATGGATTCTTTATCAATTAGTCATTTGAATTTTTCATATGATCAAAAAAAAATACTAAGTGATATTACCCTAGAACTTGAAAGTGGCGTATTCACTGGTATTATTGGTCCTAACGGATCAGGTAAAACAACATTTGCTAAATTGATTTCAAAATTATTAAAAGCTGAAAAGAAGACGGTATATTTGAATCAAGAAGATATCAATGATATAAAAATTGCTGACTTGGCTAAAAGTATGGCAATGGTTCCTCAGGCCAGTAGCATCAATTATGATTTAACGGTTTATGAAGTTGTCCTGATGGGCAGAACACCACACTTGAAAAGGTTTCAGCGCGAGTCAGAAGCTGATTTTAATGTTGTTAAAGAAGTGATGATAGAAACCGATACTTGGGCATTTAAAGACCGTTTGATTCATCAGCTTAGTGGTGGCGAAAAACAACGTGTTATCATTGCTAGAGCATTGGCTCAAGAGCCCAAAGTATTAATCTTAGATGAACCGGTAACGTATTTAGATATTCATCACCAACTACAGGTGATGTCTTTGATAAAAAAATTGTCGAGTACTCGAAATATGACCATTATAATGATTTTACATGATTTGAATTATGCATTAAAATATTGTGATCATGTCATCTTATTATCAGATGGTGAAGTATTCAAATATGGGAAACCTGATGATGTGGTAACGATAGATCATATTAGATCAGTTTATAATATTGATGTGAATATCATTGATCATCCTGTAACTAAAAAACCTATGGTTGTATTTTAACTCTCTTTGGAGAGTTATTTTTTTTGTTGACATTGTATACCACTTGGGTGTACAATGATGTTATAAAGTATAGTTTTGTCTATATGTGTCCAGTTGTGGACAAGGAGAAATTATGAAAAAAGTATATTCAGTAGATGAAGTAGCAGAAAGATTAGATGTTTCTGTTAAGACAATAAGAAGGTATATATATAGTGGAAAAATTGCGGCTTCCAAAATTGGAGGACAGTGGCGTATCAATGAAAAGCAATTAGAGGATTATGTATTAAGTACTTCAAGTGAACATGTTTGTAATAGTCACGAGACTTGTGGATCGGATGTTTCAAAGGATGATTTTTGTGTGTTTATGGATACCGATTATTTTAACTCAGAAGATAAATTGCAATTATGTACCATAGTAGATTATTATGTTGAATCAGTAGATGATATTGCTAAGATGTCTGAAATTCTTTTAAGAGTTGTTACAGAAGACGGTGTTAAAGGCGGGAAAGCACAATTTAATTATGTTTATGATGAACCGTTAAAACGTGCACGATTTGTTTTATGGGGTAATGCAACTTTCATTGGTAAAGCATCAAAGTTATTGATGCCTTTTGAAGAGGAGAACGAAGATGCGTAAAGAGATGATTGTAGAAGGTATGTCATGTGCAGCATGTTCAAGTGCTGTTGAAAGAATTCTAAACAAACAGACTTCTGTTATATCAGCAAGTGTAAATCTAACAACTAAAAAATTAAATGTAGAATATGATGAAAAGAGTTTCGGTCTGCAGGAAATTAAAGATTTGATTTCTAAAGCTGGATTTGAAGCCAAAGAAATGACAAAACATGTTGTAATTCCTGTGGATGGCATGACGTGAGCGGCATGTTCTTCGACAGTTAGTCGAGTTTTGAATAAAGCTGAAGGTGTTATTTCTGCTGAGGTTAATATTGCTACAAATAAAGCGACAATTGAGTATAATCCAACTGTGATTCGTTTATCACAGATGAAACAGATCATCACAAAGGCAGGCTACACACCTTTAGATATAGAGAAAGTAAGAGATATCAATAAAACAGAATTAGAAGAAAAGAAAATGTGGCGAGAGATGAAAATTGCTGCTGCGTTTACTGTCCCGCTATTGTATCTAGCAATGGGACCGATGATAGGATTACCGTTACCAAAGTTTATTAGTCCAGGCAGCAATTTGAGTTTATTTGCTTTGGTTCAACTACTTTTAACCTTACCTGTGATGTATGTGGGTAAACATTTTTATACAAAAGGCTTTAAAGCCTTGTTTAAAAGATTACCTAATATGGATTCTTTGATTGCCATTGGTACTTCAGCAGCGGTTTTATATTCAATATATGCCACTGCAATGATTTTCACAGGTGATAAACATTTTATGCACAGTTTGTATTTCGAAAGTGCTGCGACAATTATTACTTTGATAAAATTGGGTAAAACATTGGAACATAGATCTAAGGGCAAAACCACTGCAGCCATCGAGAAGTTAATTAAATTACAACCTAAAAGAGCATTGGTTCAACATGGTGAAGAGTTAATAGAAATGGCTGTAGAAGAAATTGAAATAGGGGATGTGGTTATCATAAAGCCAGGTTCTGCTATTCCAGTTGATGGGGAAGTTATAGAAGGTGAAAGTAGTGTAGATGAATCCATGTTAACGGGTGAAAGCTTGCCAGTTGATAAACAAGGTGGTTCAAAAGTTGTTGCTGCGAGTATGAACAAACATGGTCATATGAAAGTTAAAGTAACATCATCACACGACCAGACTGTTTTATCTAATATCATACATCTGGTTGAAGATGCTCAAGGTAAAAAGGCACCCATTGCAAGACTTGCTGATATTATTTCTGGTTATTTTGTACCGGTCGTTATTTCGATTGCAATTATTGCTTTTATTGGATGGATGATTGGCACTGGAGATTTAGAATTTTCACTTAGAATATTTATTGCTGTCTTGGTTATTGCATGTCCATGTGCATTAGGTTTGGCAACACCAACGGCAATTATGGTGAGTACTGGAAGAAGTGCTGAATATGGTGTATTGATTAAAAGTGGTGAAGCATTAGAACAAGCGCATAAAATTGAAACAGTGGTACTTGATAAAACGGGTACAATTACTGAAGGTAAAATGACTGTGACAGATGTGGTATCAAATGGTATAGAAAAAGAAAAAATATTATACTTTGTTGCTTCAGCAGAACAGGGTTCTGAACATCCAATTGCTGCCGCTATAGTGAATTATGCAAAAGAAAAATCAATTAAACTTAAACCTGTTGAAAACTTCAAAGCTTTACCAGGTTACGGATTAGAAGCTAAATTAGATGATCAAGTGATCAAAATTGGAAACGAAAGAATGATGAAAGATCTTGGAGTCATAGATCAATTATCGCATGAATGGGAACAATATGCACAACAAGGTAAAACACCGATTTTTGTTGTTCTAGACACTCAACTTGTAGGATTTATAGCGGTTGGTGATACTTTAAAAGAAACATCTAAATCTGCTATTTCTGCATTAAAGGAAATGGGTATTAAAGTAGCAATGATTACAGGAGATAATAAAACAACTGCAGAAGCCATTGCTAGAGAAGTTGGTATTGATGAAGTGAGAGCAGAAGTTTTACCAGAAGACAAATCAGAAGCGGTAAAATCTTTTCAAAAAGATGGTATCACTGCTATGGTCGGTGATGGTATCAACGATGCACCGGCACTTGTACAAGCTGATGTTGGTATTGCTATTGGTTCAGGTACAGATGTAGCGATTGAAGCTGCAGATGTTGTTTTAATTAAAAATGATTTAAACGATGTGGTAACGGCAATAAAACTGAGTAGAAAGACCATTAGAAATATCAAACAAAACTTGTTCTGGGCTTTCTTCTATAATATTATAGGTATTCCTGTAGCTGCTGGTTTGTTATATCTGTTGGGTGGTCCATTATTAAATCCAATGATTGCAGCTGCAGCTATGTCACTCAGTTCAGTATCGGTTGTTAGTAATGCACTTCGTTTAAGAAATATGAAAATCTAGGAGGATATGATGAAAAAAACAATTTCAATTGAAGGTATGATGTGTGGACACTGCACGGGAAGAGTAGAAACGGCTTTAAAATCATTAGGCGTTACAGTAATTGAAACAAGTGTAGAGTTAAAACATGCTATTGTTGAAGTGGATAATATTACAGATGAAAAGTTGAAAGAAACAATTGAAGATGTCGGATACGATGTCTTAGGTATAGAATAAAAGAAACAGCCAAATCAACTAATGATTTGGCTGTATTTTTTATAAGTTTTGACTCAAAGCGATAAACTCATCGATTTCTTCACCAATTTCATTTAATGAGGCTGCCCAGAATGCTTTATCCGTCACATCTACATTTAATTGCTTGGCTACGTCAGCAACAGGCATTTTACCAGTTGATGATAGAAGTGTATTTAACTTCGGTACAAATTCCTCTCCCATAGTTTTATACTTAGCATACAAACCTTTTGCGAATAATAAACCAAATGCATATGGGAAGTTATAGTAATCCATGTCTGGAATATAATAATGCACTTTGTTCATCCACATGTAAGGATGAAGTACATCAGGATCTAAACCATCACCATAAGATTCTTTTTGAGCTTCAATCATTAATGTTTTAATTTCTTCAGGTGATAAAGAGCCTTCTTTTCTTCTTTCAAATAATTTTGACTCAAATAAGAATCGAGAATAGATATCGACAATAACCTGTGAGTAACCTTGAATAGCAACTTCTAGTATGCTAAATTTAGATTTTGAATCTGCTTCTTTTAAAGCAGCATTTTTTACTATGGTTTCACAGAATATTGAAGCGGTCTCAGCTAAAGGCATTGGTGAACCAATATTTAACGTTGCTTCATTAAATAGATTAAAGTTATGGAATCCATGTCCAAGTTCATGAGCTAAAGTGATGGCATTATTTAATTTACCTGTGTAATTTAAAAGAATTCTACTTTCTTTTAAAGGAAGTACCGGTGCGCAGAAAGCACCGCCAGCTTTTCCTTTTTTAGGCTCAACATCAATCCAATCATTATCAAAAGCTTCTTTTGCAAAATCATGTAGCTCAGTTGAAAATGTAGCAAATTGTTCAAGGACTAATTTTTTACCGTCTTCATATGGATATGTAATATCACTATCTCCTAATGGTGCAAACATATCATAGAATGGCAAACCGTTCTTGTGGCCCAGTAACTCAGCCTTTCTTCTATAGTAAGATCTGAATTTTGGCAATGAATCTCTCATAGCATCTAACATAGCATCTAGAGTTTCTTTGTTCATTAAAGAGGTGATAAGAGTTTTCTCAAGTGGTGAGTCGTAACCTCTTAACTTACAAAGTGTTAAACTTTCACCTTTAATACCATTTAATGCTGCCGCTGAGGCATCTTCATGCTTCTTGTAAGCCGTCATTTCAGCATCATAACCTATCTTACGTTTTTCAGCACTTTTTTCGAATGCGAGGTTTCTAATAGCTTGTAAAGGCATATTCTCAGTTGTACCATCTATCGTTACATCTTCAGTGATTCCAGAAGAGGTTTTCTTCTGTAATGTATCCCATGCTCTTGCACCTGTTTGTCTCATTTGAGAAATGACCATTTCGATTTTTTCATCTAAAGAATACTTAGCATTTTGAACAATTTCATTTAAATAAAACTCATATTTCTTTAATGAGTTAGACGAATTAATAAGTGTAGCAAGATCATCTCTTTGACATAACCATTTTTCAAATATAACTTTAGAAGTTACCATTGAAGCATTTAAGCTTTGTAACTTTTGTAAACTAGCTAAAGCTTTAGTGTTTGTTGAGTCTGTTGAGAAAGAAAGACTAGAAAACGATAATACCGGTGCGAATAGTTCTCTTGCCTTTTCAGATTCTTCTAAATAAGCTTCTATGATTTCTATTTCCGTCTTACCACTTTTGAGTAAGTTATAAATAGAGTCTGTCATCCCTTCGGCCAATGTGATACAG
>JABXKX010000369.1 GCA_013619035.1 Peptostreptococcaceae bacterium | reverse complement strand
TGTATCAAATAAATATGTAACGGTCAACAGTTAAATAGGAGGTTACAAATTTGGAAGCATTAATTCTTGAGTTTTTAAATACAGATTGGATAATAAGGTGTCAAGGTAAAGAGGACCCTTTAAATAACGCGGTATGGCTTAACAGTTACTTTAAAAAGGTGATTGGTAGCGAAATAGAGAGTAGTGAAACATTATCTATTCAGATGACTAACTTACGGACTTTATTCATAAATTCTAATGAGGCGTTAGTGAATGAAGAGTTGAATTTGGATATCTTGATAATAGAACTAAATAAATACTTTGCGGTTGCACCAGGTGTTAGAAAAATTATCAATAATGAAGACAAATACGATATAGGCTTTAAAACAGATAAAGTAACGGATGATTTTATATTGGCGGAACTGTGTTTTCTTATGTACAGGCTTCTTTTTAAATCAGAGAAAGCAAGGATTAGAATCTGTGAAAATCCAGATTGTAAATATATCTTTTTTGATACCAGCAGAAACAAAAGTAAAAGACATTGTTATGGAGGGTGCGCAAATATAATGAAAGTCAGGCGATTTAGGGAAAAGAATTCGGCTAAATAAACTGTATTCAAACCCCTTGATCTTAACACTATGTTATACAGAGCTATAGGAGTATATAGTGTTAATAAGAGTATTGAAAATGCAGATTGGATATATGTTATCCAACCTGCATTTTTGTTATAGAAGTAAGGTGTTTTTTAATTCTTTAAAAATGTGAGAATTGGATACAATCATAGAATGTTCACGTTTAGGAAGCATTTCAAAAACTGCGCCTGCTTCTCTAGCGATTAATAATCCAGCAGCATAATCCCATGGTTTTAAGCCATATTCCCAATAGCCAGAAAAGACACCTTCTGCTACAAGGCAGAGGTCATAAGCAGCAACGCCTAGTCGTCTAATGCCTTTAACTTGAGTAACCACTTTAGTTATTTCAGTGACATTGTTTATAGGATTTTCTGCACGGTCATAAGGAAATCCAGTAGCAATAACAGATTCTCTTAGAGTCTTCGACTGATTCACATGAATTGATTGACCGTTTTTAAAGGCACCTGACCCGATAATCGATGTATACATATCGCCAGTTAGTGGGATGTGCACGGCACCTAAAACACTTTCATTATCTTTTTGAAGAGCAACTGATATTGCAAAAATCGGTATACCAACAGAAAAATTGGTCGTGCCATCTAAAGGGTCAATAACCCATATGTATTCAGAATCAATAGATTTTTCGCCGGACTCCTCAGCCAAAAAGCCATAGTCAGGAAAGGCTTTTGTTAATCTTTCAATTAAAATATTTTCTGAGGTTTTATCTACCTCAGTAACGATATCTATCGATGTTGACTTTGTTTCATAAGTAAACGACCTTGATTTAAATTTTTCGGTCTGATACTTTCCAACTTCTATCATTAAATCTGTAAGTGTTGTTAGTGTTTTATTATAATTCATTGTGATCTCCTGGGTGTCATTACCATTTTTCATATCTTAAAATCTCCTCAAATGATTTTCTAGGTCGTGGTTTTGGTGACTCATCACTGTAGCCTATCGTTAAAATAGCAACAACATATTTATCTTCAGGAATGTTAAGAACAGGTCTAATATCATCTTGAGTAAACCATGCAATCCAACAAGTACTTAGATTCAGATGTTCAGCCGTTAGAACGATATGTTCTATAGCAATTGATGTATCTCTAATAATTTGTTTTAATTCAGGATCTGGACTGTTTTCATCCCATGTAACCGTATTGTTCTCATCTAGTCTTGAACTGCTGTCACCGATGCAAACGATGTAAACAGGTGCTTCGTACATCCATAGTTGATTATGAGACTGTTTTGCAAGTTTCATACGCATCTCATCTTCTTTTACAATGATAAATTGCCATGGTTGCGTGTTAGAACCTGATGGTGCTAATCGAGCACTTTCTATGAGGACATGTATTTTCTCATCTTCTACTGGTTGTGGGTTGTATGTTCTGATGCTTCTTCTTGAAGTAATATTATTAATCATGATACCTCCGAGTTTCCATTTGATTAGCTGATCCTATTATACCATAGTCTTCAAACCGTATGAAAACGATGTATGACTTGATAATCCTCCGCAGAAGCAGGATTTGTAACACTTCGACATGAAAACGAGGTATCTGAAAAAGAAGGGTGATGGTGCAGCTGCGGGCAAGTAGCTTAGAGAACACCTAAACAATAATAAGGGAATGTTTGATTGAGTGGTTGTGCGATTTTATCATGAGATGATAATTGTTTAGAAGTTAAATGTTAATTTGAAAAGCTTGGTAAAAAATAAGTTCATGTGATCGTGTTAAACACGATTACATGGACTGTTTATTTATATTTATACGTTAAATTTGAGTAAGAGAACATCACCATAGAACCATATTCCTAAAGGTCTGCAAATGCAATAGTTTCTGCACGGATAAAATCCCCGTTCGAAACCTGTATGGATTTTATCAACAGCGCTAGGTGCTTTTACCTCTTTTAATAGTCCTGGCCCTTACTTTAAGGCGTAGAGTAGGTTAACCTTCATGAATTTCATAAGGTGAACAGAGGGATGAATTGCACCGATGTGTAGTGGACACATAAAAAAACATTTGACGAATAACAGAAAGTGTTTGACAATACATATATAAAGTGATATATTAGAAAGGTTGGTTTAGAAAACCCGATAAATCAATAAAAAGGACAACAGAATATAGGAGGAAGACTTATGAGTAAAGAAATTATTTTAACTCTAATTGGTCTATTTATGATTACCTCTTTTACTAATGTTCTTGCTACACTTAAAACAATCTTGATATCTAAAAAGATTATGAATCCTGTTTACATTGTTGTGTTTGTAGATGCTATGATATTTGCAACAATATTAACAAAGGTAACGTCATCAGTAGGTATTCAATTTACTATCGCATATGCATGTGGACGAACTTTCGGAGTTTTTGTCGGTGGTAAACTAGAAGGGAAACTTGCATTAGGAATTATCGAAGTGGATGTATTTTTATCAAACAAAACTAAAATGATAAAAATTGCAGGAAAACTAAGAGAAGAAGGATACACAGTTAATGATTTCTTAGCTAGGGGAATGAATGGAGAACCTAGACATAAAATAGAAGTTGTAATGAAACGTAATGAATTCAAAGTGTTAGAAGGTATTTTATTAGAATTTGGTGTTGTTGAACCAACACTTAAAATAAAGAATCTAAGTAAAGTTGTTGGTAAAATAACGACAACGAATGTAGC
>JABXKX010000476.1 GCA_013619035.1 Peptostreptococcaceae bacterium | reverse complement strand
ATCATTTAAAGTAATATGCGTATCATCACAGAAAATCACAAGTCTTTCTATTATATTTTTTAATTCTCTAATATTACCTGGAAAGTTGTACTGCTCTAATGAACTGATAACTTCCGGTGCAATACTTTTGATTTCAATACCCAGTTCAGAAGCTGTTTGTTCTGCAAACTTATAAATCAAGTCTTTGATATCTTCAGGTCGTTCTCTTAGTGGTGGAATCTCTAAGACAATGGTACTGATTCTATAATAGAAGTCCTTTCTAAAAGAACCTTCTTGAATCATTTCTTGAATGTTTTTATTGGTAGCAGAAATCAATCTAAAATTACTGTGTTTGATTTCATTGCTACCTAACTTTTCATATGTTTTGGTATCTAAAATACGCAGAAGTTTTGATTGAGTAGAAAGAGAGGTATCAGCGATTTCGTCTAAGAACATGGTACCGCCATCAGCAGATTCAAAACGACCAACACGATCTTGAGTAGCGCCTGTGAAGGCACCTTTGGAATGACCAAATAACTCAGACTCTAAAACGGTTTCCTGTAAAGCATGACAGTTTACAGGCACGAAAGTATGATTAGCTCTTGTACTGACATGGTGAATATACTTAGCAAAGACTTCTTTACCCACACCAGATTCTCCAAGCAATAAGATGTTGGCATGACTCTTTGCTGCTTTTTCAGCTTTTTTAATCAACATTGAAAACTGCTCATTATTCGATGTTGGTATCAACAATTGATCTGCTGGTATATTAGAAAGATCAATTTTTACATCTTCATAGAGTGTTAAGATATCTTGAATCAACTCTTCCGGATCATTGCCTTTAACATAATATGAATCAGCACCTTTTTTCATGGCTTCTATGGCATTATCAATAGTGGCATAAGCAGTCATCAGGATGATTCGAGTCTGTTCATATTGATCTTTTATGGCTTCGATGAGTTGAATCCCATTCATATCATCCATCATCAAGTCTGTTAATACCAAATGATAGTCTTTTAGTGATAACATATAAAGTGCTTCTTTTGCACTTGAGACTGAATGAACAGAAAAACCTTCCAAGCTGATTATTTTACTAAAGCTTTTTGTATATTCTATTTCATCGTCTACGATGAGTATATTAAAATCATGTAAGTTCACAATTAATGTCCTTTCGTTTTAGGCATAACCTTCTGTCGGTATGATGATATTAAAGGTGGTTCCAATCTCTTCGGTACTGGTTGCATAGATGGTGCCATGCATCTTTTGTACTTCGTTATAAGAGATGTACAGACCAAGACCTGTACCTTGTTCTTTGGTTGTATAAAAGGGATCAAAGATCTTGTTGAGTAATTGTTGACTCATACCTTTACCAGTATCAATGACTTTAACCAGCATCTCATCTGCTTCTACAGAAACATCTATGGTTAGATCACCACCATCAATGGTGGCATCAACGGCATTGTTAATTAGATTAATCATCACATGTTTAAATGATTCTGCATTGATGTCCACTACCAAATCAGAAGGGCAGGAGATGTTAAAATTTATTTTTCTACTGGTAAAGAACTTCTTATTCAACAACTCTATGTTTTGAATGAGATCTTTTATATTGGTTTTCGTTATTTTGTTATCTGTTAACTTAGAAAAATTGAGTAAGTTATCAATGATCTTATTGGAACGAGCGACAGAGGCTTCGATGATGTCCAGTGACTCTAAATGTTCTGCAGGATCTTTACTGCGTTTCATATAATATAGATTGTTTCGTATAATCCCTAAGGGTGTTCTGACCTCATGGGCGATACCTGCTGCTAATTGTCCTATCGCTGCCATTTTAGTAGATTGTAACATTTTCTCTTCGGTAATTTTAAAATCAGTTACATCTTCCATCATGACCAGGATGTTCTGTTTCATATCTTCAATCTGTTCTAAAATATAAGTCGAAACTTTATAAATGCGTGTACCATTTTTTATTTCTCTGGTTTGTGATTGTTTGGATTTAAAGGTCTCTTTGATGATACAGTTATGACACTGAGAACCTAAAATTCCGTTAATATCTTTACAATGTTTGCCGTAAAGATGATCATGATTCAACTGATACTTCTCACAGAAGGTTTTGTTACCATCGACGATTTGACAGTCTTCATCAATTACAATCATAAGATGTGTTAAACCATTAAAAACTGTTTCTAATTCGTTTTTAGAAACTCGTAACTGAGTTGTTTGTTTTAAGACTTCTCTTTTAAGTTGAATGTTCCAAGCGTATAATCCTATAACAAATAATGCAATTAGGATAAGTATATAACGTGTGATTAAAAGGACTTTATCGCTGGCATTTCCTTTGGTAATGAGAGGGGATGAACCAAACCACTTATTATTGAGATTCTCCAATGTTTGTTTCTTATTAAGATTACCAATGGCTTTGTTAAAGATACGCAGTAATTTGTCGTTTCCCTTTTGTACAGCTAGGACAGCTTCTCTTTCGTAAAGATAATCATTTAAAATGATGTAATCGTTTTTTAACTGTGCTTTATTAATCAAGTAGTTCATAACCGACTCATCACCGAGTACAGCATCAACTTTTCCTTCTGTAAGAAGCACAATTGCTTCATTAAGATCTGATGCTTCAATTGCTGTCACATTGTCAAATTCTTGATTGATATACTCAAACACGAAGTCGTCTTCGTTACCTGAAATGGTTTTGTTTTCAAGGTCTTGAACAGATTGAATCGTGGTATTAGATTTTTTAACTAAAATCGCACCACGTAGATAATATATTGGATTTGAAAATAGATAGTCTTTTGCTCTTTCATCAGAAGGATACATATCACATAAATCTATTTCACCTGTTTTTAATTGTTTTAGAGCATCACTCCACATCAAAGGTTGGAATTCAATGTTAACACCCAGTTCCATCGATAATGCACTGAAGTAATCTATAGATAGCCCCTCGTATTGTCCGGTATGTTCATTAACATATCGAAGGGGAGGTGAATTATGATCAGCGCCATAAATCAAGGTTCCTTGTTCTTTTAAGTACTGAAACTCTTCATCTGTTAATTGATCATTAGAAGTCAAGTACTCGTATATATTCATATCATATTCTAATTTAATCAAACTGTTTCCAAATAATATGCCTACTATAAGAAGTAGTCCTACAATCACTCTTTTAAACATCGTGTCTCCTCTTCGTATTAGTCAACAGTATTATACAACAATTGTTTTTCAAATGATAGAGCGAGAAATTCAAGCTAAATCAGTGTGTTTATCAAGATCAAATTCGTTCTTCTATGTGTTTCACATATAAAT
>JABXKX010000169.1 GCA_013619035.1 Peptostreptococcaceae bacterium | reverse complement strand
ACTGTAGATATCTGTCATGTTAATTTTCCCCCAGATATTATCAATGTTAAACCTCTTATAGTTTTTAAAGTTTATACTTTTTTCCTTCTTTAATCATAGTTGTTTTCATAATATTCACCTTGCTGTATTTTTATACATTAAACCATATTTCAGGGTTGCTGTCAACTAGTCTAATTTATATAGTTTACCAACACGATCTCTGTAAGCTAAATCCAAACTGATATCTTCGCCAATCTCTAAACCACTTTCTTCTAAAATGCTTTTAACCGTTTCAAAAGCCAATTCAGGTGTGTTGTTATCTTGACTAAGATGCCCCAATACAACATGGCCTAAAGAGGAACTATAAGAATGAACTCTTACAATGGTTTCACCAGCAGTTTCATTAGAAATATGACCCTTTTTGGATAGAATTCTTTTCTTTAAAACATATGGATATCGTCCAGCATTTAACATTTCTACATCGTGATTAGATTCTAACATCAACAAGTTACTATCGATTAATTTAGACAATAGATCCAAAGGGACATATCCTAAATCTGTCACGATACTTACTTTAAATTCTTCTTTAGTAAATGAGTAAGCCACACAATCGATGGCATCATGGGATATTGCAAAAGGATGTACTGTAATATCACCAACTTGAATATCCTGATCTTTTTCAATGATTACAATTTTACCTGGATCATACTTTCCAAGCTTACACTCAACACTTTCAAAAGTCGGTTGAGTTAAATAAAGTGTTAACCCATACTTTCTCATTAAAATACCAGCACTTTTTACATGATCGCCATGTTCATGTGTAATAAACAATGCTTTTAGTTGGTCCACTTTTGCATCAATTGATTCCAAACTGTTATTGATGTATTTACCGCTGAGTCCAGCGTCTAATAAAATACCAGTCGTCTCTGAAGCGATATATTGACAATTGCCACTACTACCACTTGCTAACGAACAAAAATATATTGCCATAATGCCTCTTTCTAATCTCTATTGGCTTCAATCAAGTAAGATTCACCATCCGACGTAACAATCTCCCAAAATATACTTGGATCTCCTTTTTCGGCAAGTTCATTGTAATCAACTTTACCCGTCTCAAGTCGAAGCTGATAAACCAATTGGAATGATTCTATATCTAGTGCGCGCTCTCTATTGGGAAATCTATCGTAAAGCTGTCCAATAAACTCATACAAAGCATATTCTTGAGATGAAAATGTAATTTGAGTTGTTTTGGTACCAACTACATCATACCATGCTCTTTTAAAACTCAATAGATTTTCATTGTTATATTTGATAATCATATATGCATCTCTTATAACAAAACCATTGTATTTTTGACCAAACTCTATAATGGTCTTTTTGCCAGTATGACCTATATCTTTAACAAAAACATCATCTATACTGATATTCAACTCTTCAATTAGTGCATAAGATTGTTCTAAAATAGCTTCGTCTGATAAATAGGTCGGCGTTAAAACTTTATAATCAGTTTCATAAATCACTTCATTATTCTGAGTTGTATCTGTTAATGTCGAGTATATATCTTTATCTTCATAATCGTTATGATTATCAAAAATACTTTTTACAAAGTCTTGATCATACGTTTCTATTGCCAGGGTAATATTTTCAATATCTGTATTGGTCTCTAGTAAATTAGGATCAATCGTCACCGATTTATCTTCTAATAAACTGATTACCTGAGCTCTATCAATTGTATCAACCTTAGGATCCTTTTTTTCTTGATATAGAGTCCATCCTAATAAACCATTGATAACAATCAATGCCATAATTAAAATTGATTTAATTCTTTTCCAATCCATAATAGCTCCTAATTCGAACTGTCTTTGATCAACTCACCATTGATTAGATTAATGATATATTTCGTATCTGCAATGACAATATGCCATGTTGGAATCAGTTCATCACCAACAATCATATATTTTGTTTCTAAAGATGACATCTCCTGTAAACACATTTGATAAATGTCTTCTGGTGCTACAGTTGTTAATGGTCTGTCATTTTGAAAACCTATTTCAAATGCAATCTTATTCCTAAGTAAAATCAAAGGAAAATTCTTCTTAAAATGTGGATCTTGAAGGTTCTCACTGGTTGTTATTCTTATATTTTTCTTTGCTTTTACAAGTTCCGTATTAACAAATCTCACTTCTATAAGATGTCCGTCTCTCATATCACTATAATAGAAAGGTATACCATCTTTTGTATAATTAAAGTAATATACTGTTTCAACCGCATTCGTTGTTTCTATTTGTTTATAACCCGACATATACAAAGTCCTACTTGTATCACCCATCTTATTGATCTGAGTCAAACTTTTTTCAAGTCCCTTTTTAAAATCAATCGCTTCTTTCGGTGCGTTTTCATTAACTTTAACGGTATATTCTAAACTACCATCGCCACTCATCTTAAATACTTTCTCACCATATCCATAGATAAAAATGGTTTCATTGTCGGAATAAATCGATTTTTTTACAAAACTCAAATCCTCATCAAAAATAGAACTTGCATATCGTTCAAGCTTTTCACTCGAAGGCTCTCCTTCACCAATTTCTTTTACAATATTGTATTTTGGAAAATCAATTTCACTAGCCATAGGTGTAAGTAGTAAATTTTCTTCTGGTAAATTATATTCTCTTAAGCCAGTTTGCAATAATGCATATCTAACTTCTAGTGGCTTATAAGTATCTTTTTCTAATTTTTTTTCGTCTTTCTTTTCAATAATATCTGCATACAAAGAATCGATCCACTCTATTGGTTCTGATCCTGATAGACTGTAGTACTTATCAGCTTGTTTATCATAGATATAGATGATATCTTTTCTGTTAAGCAAAAAAAGAACAGATGAAATATGGATTTCCTCTGAATCGGTTTCCACATTGTAGAGATATAACTCCAATAAATCTTTTAAAGGAATATCAAAAGGATAATCAACTCTCATAGACTTTCTTTTGAGTTGTTCATTCCAAGAGCCTTTATCACTCATGCCTAACTTTTTTTCCTCAGGCGCATCAATAAAACCTTTAAAAACAGCCTCATATTCACTTCTTAAAGGGATATTTTCATACGTATCATCATAAATCTTAATAAACAAATCCCCAAAACTAAAAACATAATTTTGGGGTCTTATAAGCTTTATTAAATCTTTTTTGTCATACTCTACAGGTGTTTCAACAACCTCTGATGATTCAGTCATAAAAACAGCGCCAGTCATTATTAAAGCTGATATAGTCAAACAGACTAACATCAAACTTCTAATAAGCTCTTTCATTTGGCCTCCGTTATTC
>JABXKX010000181.1 GCA_013619035.1 Peptostreptococcaceae bacterium | reverse complement strand
TTTTATTAAAAAAATATTACTGTTTCTTTTTTATTTACCACCGATTATACTGTGTAAGTTTTTATTAGACTTAATGATAAGTACAGACATTTATGGTACCAGTGTAACGCTATACAGTATGGCATTTTTAGCTTTGTGGTTTGTCATTGGAATAACCTCTTACAAACTATCAGGTTCTATAAGAGAATCTATCATATACGGTCATATAGGTGGATTTATAAGTTTACTAATGATGTTTGTTCAGACTATAATCCTTGGTCGTTTCTTTTCAAATTCAATTGGTTTTTATACACAAATGTATTTTCTGCCAACCATAAGAATTAGTGGCTTTATTGAAGAAACACTGCTGTTTTTCGTAAAAACACATTTCATGATGCCTGTTGCTTTTATATCACTGGTTTTAATGATTGCAGTTTATGCTTTAGGATATAAAGTTGCTGAGAATAGAAGTTCATCAGTAATGACAAGAAATTAATATATAACCGATCACTTACTCGAGTGATCGGTTTTTTATTGTGTTCACTTATAGTTAGTAACAAAAGTGAAAATATTGATGTTACTTGAGTTTCCTGTTATTAAAAGCAGCTCTAAATTTTACGTTTCAGACTTAAAAAACTGAAAATTCGATTAATTTACAGGTGTTGCAAATAGCCGTTGTCACATCTTTTTTAGAGGCTAATAAAACGTTGAGATTAGATTTTATGGAACATTTGTGATAACTTATCGTCTAATGGTTATAGGGAGGTAGTTATTATGAAAAAGATATTAGTGATATTTATGATAGCAGTAATGTTCATAACCTTAAATGGATGTGGGGCAAATAATAGTAACAGTCGAAATGATGTAGGTGATGTTGAAACAAGTGACAATGGTATTACCGTAGAATCTGGTAGTTCAAGTGAAGATATAAGTGTAAAAGATTATGACTCTACAGAAACAGAATCAACTGGTGAAGCAGCCTCGGAAGATTCGAGTAGTGTAAGTGAAAGTAAATCGTCTTCAGATGTGGTCAGTGATTTTATTGAAGGCCGAAATAATACTCAATATAATCCGGGCAGTTTGACTGCAGGAGAGTGGAATGACAATGAGAATTATGAGTATTTTATGGAGATACTCAATGATAATTCTTGGTACAATATGCAATCACATTGGAATTTTGTAAACTGGACACGATATGAGTTTATGGTGATTAATGAAGACAATCAACCTCTAATTGGTGCCGAGATTGAATTACATGATTCACAAAACACTTATTATACTGGTTATACTGATAATAAGGGATATGCTGTTATTTATCCTTTCTTGGATAAAACCTTTATACAGAAACCTCAATTAGATGCTAGAATCTCATACAATCAAAATACGTATGAAATCGTTACTCTAGACGATAATTATTTTAAAATCACCTTAGACGAAAAAGCAAATCACGTAGAGAATGTGGATATCATGTTAATGGTGGATACAACAGGATCTATGGGAGATGAATTAGAATATATTAAAACTGAGCTTTCAGATGTTGTAAACCAAGTGAATAAAGAAAATGCCAATAATTTAAATATTAGAGTCAGTGGCAATTACTATAGAGATCATGGTGATGAATATTTAGTAAGATCATTCCCGTTTACTAATAATATTAAACAAGTGTTAAAAGAGATGAATGATCAATATGCGAATGGTGGAGGGGATTATGAAGAAGCAGTAGTAGCTGCTTTAAACGACGCTATTTATAATCACAATTGGAATAAAGATGCAGAAGCTAAATTATTATTCTTAGTACTAGATGCACCACCACATCATACCGATCAAAATATTTCGCAGATTCATGAATTGATTAAAGATGCGAATGCATTAGGTATAAGAGTAATTCCAATAGCATCATCTGGTGTTGATAAAGATACAGAGTTTCTTCTAAGATTCTTAGATATTTCAACCAATGGCACCTATATCTTTTTAACAGATCATTCTGGGATTGGTAACAGTCATTTAACACCAACTATCGGATATTACCAAGTGGAACAACTCAATGATTTAATGGTAAAAGTAATCAATAGTTATGTGAAGTAATCTAGACCCTTCGGGGTCTATTTCTTATTCGAATTAAACTGAGAATCTTTTCATCGTGATTATTGACAATTCAAGGTTACGGTAGTATTATGTATGAAGTAACAAAAACTGATTAAATCACGAAAAAGGCAAATTTATTGAAAGATAAAGACGCAAAGCTATGAATCTAAGGTGTATTCTATGATCGTCTGGCTACTGAAACGAATTAATTCTTCGTATCACTTTTTTGTGTCATATGGAGGAATTAATGAAACGAATTTTAATTGTAGATGACGCTGCATTTATGCGTGTTGTATTAAAAAACATATTGGTTAAAGAAGGTTATGAAGTGATTGCAGAAGCCTCGAATGGTGTTGAAGCTATTGAAAAGTTTAATGAATTTAAACCTGATATAGTAACAATGGACATTACTATGCCAGAGATGGATGGTATTGTTGCTTTGAAAGAAATTTTAAAAATTGATTCAAAGGCTAAAGTTTGTATGGTTTCAGCAATGGGACAAGAGAGTATAATTTTAGAATCGGTAAAAAGTGGTGCAAGAGACTTTATTGTCAAACCATTTAGCCCAGAAGATGTTTTAACAAAAATGAGTAGATTATCAGCTTAATAAAATCAACAGAACCATAAGGAATCTCTGTGAAGATTCCTTTTTCTATGATGATATAGTTGTTAATAATGTACATATGAAAGGATTTATCATGACAGATAAAAAAATAATGAAGAGGAAATTAATCTCTGAAATGTCGTACAAAGAGATGCTAATCAGCTACTCTATGGCAGATCTAAAAGAAATAGCAAAAGCTTGGTCTATTAAAGGTTACTCTAAGCTGAAAAAGGATGACCTGTCTGATATCATTCAAGACTATGTATTTACTAACTTGGAAGAACAGTTCACACTTTTTAACTTGGATCACTTGACGATTGTAGCTGAGCTTTACAAAGGACAAAATGTATTTGCTGATTTCCCAGTAGCAGCAAAAGAATTAACTGATTTAGGGATTGTACTTGAAGGAAACTTATCAGGTAGTAAACAAGTTGTTATGGCAAATGACATAGCAGAAATGTTTATGGAATTTTATAATAGATACAACGATATTCTAACATTTAACACTATTTTAAAAGACTATATGGAGCTATTTGTGAGTCTTTATGGTGTGATTAAAGTAGAACATTTTGTTGAGAGTTTCTTTGAATTTAATGAGCAAGCAGTTGATAAAGATCTGTCTCTTATACACATCTCCGAGCCCA
>JABXKX010000027.1 GCA_013619035.1 Peptostreptococcaceae bacterium | reverse complement strand
CAGTTAGAATATAAATTTTGTGTACATTATACTTAGTACACAATCTTAATGAGAAAAGGAGAAATACATGGCAAGTTATAAATTTTTTATGCCATCAGTGAATCTGATGGGAGCAAACTCTTTAAAGGATGCAGGTTCTGATATTAAAGCATTAGGTTTTAAGAAAGCATTAATTGTAACTGATAAGGTATTGGTACAAATCGGTTTGGTTAAAAAGTTGGAAGCTGTTTTACTTGAGAATGATGTTGAGTTCGTAATCTACGACGGCACTCAACCAAATCCTACTAGTGGCAATGTTTCAGAAGGTTTGGAATTACTTAAATCAAACAATTGTGATTTTGTAGTATCATTTGGAGGGGGTTCACCTCACGACTGTGCAAAAGGTATTGCATTAGTTGCTACAAATGGTGGTCATATCAAGGACTATGAAGGATTAGATCAATCTAAATTACCACAATTACCATTGGTTACTATCAATACAACTGCGGGTACAGCGTCAGAAATGACAAGATTCTGTATCATAACAGATGAAATAAGACACATAAAAATGGCAATAGTTGATAAACATACAACACCTATCTTAGCAGTGAATGATCCATTATTGATGTTAGATATGCCAAAATCACTAACTGCAGCAACTGGTATGGATGCATTAACTCATGCGATTGAAGCTTATGTTTCAACTATAGCAACACCGATTACAGATGCTTGTGCTGAGAAAGCAATTACACTTATTAGCAACAACTTAAGAACAGCAGTAGCAAATGGTCAAGATGAAAAAGCAAGAGATAATATGGCTTATGCTGAGTTCTTGGCCGGTATGGCATTTAACAACGCTTCTCTTGGATATGTCCATGCAATGGCTCATCAACTTGGTGGTTTTTACGACTTACCACATGGTGTCTGTAACGCGGTATTACTACCTCATGTACAAACATTTAATATTCAATCATCATCAGAACGTTTAAAAGACGTTGCTCAACTGATGGGTGTCGATGTAACAAACATGAATGATATTGATGGTGCTCAAGCAGCAATAAAGGCTATCAAACAATTATCAAATGATGTTGACATTCCTTCAGGATTAACTGCTTTAGGTGCAAAGAAAGAAGATTTTGATATACTCGCAGAAAACGCTCTGAAAGATACATGTGGTGCAACAAACCCTATACAAGCAACTCATGCTGAAATCATAACGATTTTTACAAATGCACTTTAATTAACAAAAGGCTACTAGAGATTCTAGTAGCCTTGACTTATATTTTTTCAACTTTAACAGCACATACTTTTAACTCGGGAATATTGGTAGTTGGATCTAGTGCTTCATTGGTTAATCGATTCACTGCTTCTTCTGAGTAATGGAACGGAATAAATACGACTTCATTTGAAACCATTTCAGAAATTTTAGCATTGACTTTAATACTACCTCTTCTTGAAGAAATTCTAACCAATTCACCATCACTGATATTTAGTTTATCTGCATTTTCTTTTGATATTTCGATATAACTCTTACCAGCAATATTTTCAATACCCTCTTCTTTTGCAGTCATGGTCCTGGTATGGAAATGATACAATATTCTACCTGTTGTTAAGATGAGTGGATACATTTCATCTGTTGTTTCAGCAGGATCTAAATAATGAGTCACATGGAAAGTGCCAATACCTTTTGCAAACTGATCTTTATGAAGATACTTTGTGCCTGGATGATCTGAAGTTGGACACGGCCACTGCAAACCATTCTCTTCTATACGGTCATAACTAATACCACCATATTTAGACGTAAGTGATGCCATTTCATCCATAATTTCTTTTGGACTAGTAAACTTGTTTTCATACCCTAATCTTTTCATAAGTTCATCAACGATTTGCCAGTCTTCTTTTGCTTCTCCTGGTGGTTCCACTGCTTTTCTAACTCTTTGTACACGTCTTTCACTGTTGGTAAAGGTACCTTCTTTTTCAGCAAAACAAGTGGCTGGTAAAACAACATCTGCTTTTTCTGCTGTCTCTGTTAAGAAAATATCTTGTACAACTAAAAAATCTAATTTTTCTAATGTTTTCTCAAAGTGATTTAAATCGGCTTCAGATACCATCGGATTTTCACCCATGACGTAAATAAATTTTATGGTGCCATCACTTACAGCTTCCATAATCTTAGGAATGGTTAACCCATTTTCCCCAGACAACTTCGCATGCCAAGCTTTTTCAAACTTCTCCTTGGCTAGTGAATCCGTCACCTTTTGATAGCCTGGATAGTATATCGGTAAAGCACCTGCATCTGACGAGCCTTGAACATTATTTTGTCCCCTAAGTGGGTTAACGCCCCCTGAAGGTTTGCCTAAATTACCACACATCATTGCTAGATTAGCAACCGATTTTACATTGTCAGTTCCATGACTGTGCTGAGTGATACCCATTGTATAAAAAATACCTGCTGTATCTGCTTCGCCATATAATTTAGCAGCTTTCTTTAAATCATTGACATCCACACCACAAATTTGTGCCGCTTCTTCAATTGGAAAATTCTTAACAGCTTCTTTTACTTGTTCAAAGTTCTCTGTTCTTTCTTGGATATAGTCTAAATCATAAAGCTCATTTTCAACGATATAATTCATCATGCCATTTAACATCGCGACATTGGTACCTGGTTTGATTTGAAGATAAACATCTGCATACTCTGCCAGTTCAATTCTCCTCGGATCTGCTACAATTAATTTAGAGCCTTTCTTAAGTGCTCGTTTCATAAAGGTAGCAATAACAGGATGTGTTTCTGTGGTATTAGAGCCTGTGATAAACATGAGTTCAGAGTCAATGATTTCACCAATACTATTGGTACTAGCGCCTGTACCTAATGATGCTGCAAGACCTGCAACAGTAGCGCTATGTCAGAGGCGTGCGCAATGATCAATATTATTGGTACCTAAAACAGCTCTAAAGAATTTTTGTAAAATATAATTGTCTTCCGTGGTACACTTCGCAGAAGAAAATCCTGCAAAAGCATCTGAACCATATGTTTCTTTTATATCAATAATCTTCTTTGTAATCACATCAAATGCTTCGTCCCAAGTACTTTCCACTAACACACCATCTTTTCTAATCAGAGGGTGTGTCAACCGATTTGGATGGTCTATGAACCTGTATACAAACTTACCTTTTACGCATAGTAATCCTTTATTAACAGCCTCTATCGCCGGATCAACACGGATCACTTTATTGTTTTTAACCGCTAAGTCAATTTGGCATCCTACTCCACAATAAATACAGGTGGTTCGAACTTTCTTTTTTATATCCCTAGTTTTAAAAGGAATCCTTTTT
>JABXKX010000159.1 GCA_013619035.1 Peptostreptococcaceae bacterium | reverse complement strand
GTCTTTCGGCTATAAAATCAATACCTACTTCTTTTTTACCTGGACAATACTTAGAAAACCAAGGTTCATTGGCTACTTCCAAATTGAAGACCACAATGTCTATACCGCTATCCTTCAAAATCTTCATATATTTCATATCTTTTGGAGGCATCATAACAGCAATCAGACCTTCAGTTGCATTCAATCCTTCTACAGCTGTCAAATGCTCTGCTATTTCAGCATAGATTTTTGACTGATAATCTAACTTATCATTACTTAGATTGCCCGAAATTAAAATCAAATGTTTATGTTCCTTAAAACAATCATCGTCCTTTGCAAGCTTAACAGCCTCAACGAGATTACTCAAATAAGATGCACTTCTTTTAGCCCAAATCTTTTCATCTTTACTAATACCAATGGCTGTCGTTTTATCTGTAGTTGACTTTGTTACTTTGTTCACACCACAAAACTTACAGCCTTTTTCTATTGCACACCCTTTCCAGGGTAGTATGTTCATTTCATCTAAACCACATGATGAAACATAATCACGAACAGTTTCTGTATCACTTAGTGGTATTGAGTAATACTCTGGTTCTAACACATATTCAAGTTTAACATCTTCAAAAAGTTCATGTTTAACATAGGCTACCATATCATTGTTGATTACATCGATATAAACTGCACCAGTATGATTTGGTACTGCAACACAAGAAACAACAGTCTGATAGCCATCCTTGCCTGTTATCATAATTTCTTGAGGTCTCATATAGTCTGAACCTTTTGGTAGGTTATACACACGGTTCTGTCTTTTTGCACCTACATCCTTCGCAAGTTTCAATGCATTCTCACTAAACTCAACACCTCTTGTCAATATTAATGCTTTTAATAAAGTTTCGCTTTTGACTCTCATAAACATCTCCTATAAGCTTGTAAACCATCTAATATGGAATATTGGAAAAAATAACTGATACACAATAGCAGGTATCAATAAACTCAACTGCTTTCTCACTAGAATTAATGACATAACCAACAAATACGAAATGCTTATAATTGGATTTATCAGACCCAATATGAATATAATAAGGTAGTTTAATAACCATAACCCATGATAAAAGAAACCATGTATCTGTAAAAGATGTTTTTCTGATGGCTCTTCGATATGGTCATAGATTTTTCTATATCCCAGTGCCCATCTATGTCTTTGTGTCCATAAACCTCGAAATGAATTATTAGGCGCTTCAAATCCTAAACTTTCGTGATACATCAAACATTTAAGTTCTTCGTGATGTTTATTGATGTATAACCCTAAAGCCAAGTCATCTAGAAACGTATCTGCTTGCAATAATTTATTCTTAAATGTCGACCCTTTCACAATAAAAAATTGACCTGGAACAGAAATGCCTATGCCAAACTTCCAAAGTAATGGTCTTAGAAAGTCATGTGATAAGAGTTTGTCTACTGCGACAAGAGACTCTATCAAATTCGAATATTTGTTAATTGATACCTTACCCCAACCCACATCACAATCTTCATCAATGATTTGGTTTACGAAATTTATAATTGCTTTATGATTACCTGTAATATCATTGTCAATGCTAATAAAATAATCTGAGTCATCAACATCTATTATATGTTTAATTTTCTTATATTTTGTACCATTCATTAAAGGATTCTCTATCTTAAACTCATATTGGTCGAGTCCAGATATAGGCTTATCACTAAATAAAATACATTTAAAATCATCTAAATTCTCATTTAGTAATTGACATATCTCAGCCATTTCAGTGGTGAATACTTCTGTACTTCTCATATAAGTCACTACTGCAATTTTCTTCATTTCCTACCTCGTCTGCTTATCTTTATTAAAGTCTTCGGAAAATTCTTAACACCTTTTCTATTATCATTTGGTACAAGCATCACATCATTTATCTCAAAATCATATTTTGTCATCTCAACACAAATCTCTTTGAGCGTTAATAGATTAGGACATTCCTCATGCCATTCATGTTGTGCTTTATAGTATTCTGTCCAGTACTCTTTAAACTCTTCTTTGGCTTGGTCGTCCCTAGCAATCCTATCAACAATAACTATTGCACCATTAGAATTAAGAAGTACAGCTGCTTTTTCTAAGTGTTCTTTGTAATCATCTAAATGGTGTAAGTAAAATGACATTATGATAACATCAAAATTCTGACCAAATTCATGTTCTAAAAAGTCCCCTTTGATACAATCGATTTTTAAGTCATTAAATTCATCAAAAACATTCTCAAATAATTCAAGAGACTTTTCAATACCGACAAGTGTCTTAAAGTTATTTGACTTGCTCAATTTACATAATAGATCTCCTCGTCCAAAACCTATGTCTAAAACTGAATCTGCTTCAATCACCTTAAGTCGGCTTATTAAATAGTCTGTATCAGACCCTATATTATGTTTTTCTAAATTCTCAATGAACAATTGAGCGTCCTGATTTTCTATTGCGCCACTCATTATGCCTCCTTAATATAACCATAAGTCTACGCGAGCGTTTATGATATAGTCTTCATTATAATCTTCATTAGATAGCCCTAGTATCGCTATTACATCATCCAAATCGGACTCTACTTGTGTCTTATTAAACTCATGATGATCTCCTATAGCTAAAAATATCCCAAATATAGTGATAATTAAATCACGGTATCGATACATCAAACCATCTTCAATAACATCCATCTCACAATCATCTAACAAAATTGTATTATTGAATAATACTAAAGGTGATAAGTAAATTCTTTGATTTAACGACTTTGTCAAATGTTTATAGTTTGTAACTTCTAGTACCTTCTCCTCATGACCTGTTAACTGCTTATGCGACTCATTTAAACCAGTCGATAGACCATAAAGTTTGATGTTTCTCTGTAAAAGGTCATATGCTTTTGCATAGAAATGGCTTTTTATCGAGTAAGGCCATTGATTACAAACCACTCTTTCAATAGTACTATTTACAGCATTCGTTTTAATGTTTAAAAGGTTATCCACAAAATCATACTCATGTTTTAAAGTCTTAATAACTATGTTCATCAGAAACTCTAAGTTGTTAACCCGAATCAATCTTAACAAATAATCATAATCAATGATTTTAGTATTCAGCATATAATAGATATCATTGAGATCCTTCATATAGACTTTTTCATGTTTAAATATATGACATAATGTAATCACAATCTGTTCTTCAACTGAAATCATCTTCTTATGATCAACTTTGATGACACTAGATCGACTTAAAGGAAATCCTCCTAAGTTTATATCTATCACAACTTGATACTGATCTTGTAAGATCTTTTCTAAGTGTAGATG
>JABXKX010000521.1 GCA_013619035.1 Peptostreptococcaceae bacterium | reverse complement strand
CTATCATAATTTCAGAATAAATCATCAATTCTGCACCAAAATGAAAAAAAGTGACATTAAATGTCACTTTTAATTATAAATTAGTTACTTCATCTAAAGCTTTAAGGAAAATTTCAGTTTGTTCAATGGTACCACTTGAAATTCTAATCCAATTTTCAAAGCCCCATAAGAACCCTGGTCTGATAATCACACCACGTTTTTGTAATTCCACATAAGCTTCTTTTGAAGATGTGTTGATATTTACAAATATGAAGTTTGCATGAGACTCAATATATCTCATCTTGTGAGCATTGAAGTAATCTCTCATTAGATCTAATGACTTCTTATTTAATGCTACAGTATTTTTAATGTGTTCTTCATCGTCTAGTGATGCTAAAGCAGCAGCTTGACCAATTCTATTTGCATTAAAAACACCTTTGATTTTATTCATCTCTTTAATGATTTCCACACTTGAGAAACAATATCCGATTCTTAAGCCTGCTAAACCAGCAACTTTAGAGAAGGTTCTTAGAATAATAGTGTTTGGTCTGTTCTTTAAAACGTCTAATCCATCTAAGTACTCAGGATCATGAATTGCATATTCGAAGTATGCTTCATCTAACATTAATACAACTGACTCTGGTAATTTATCAATAAACTCAAGTAATTCTAGTTTCGGCATGATATTACCTGTAGGATTATTTGGGTTACAAATATAAACAATTTTAGTTTTTTCATTTAAATGTTCTTCAAATGCTTTTAGATCATGTTTAAAATCTTCAGTTAATGGTAAAGAAATACACTTAGCTCCAATATGACTTGACATAATATCATAAAGTGCAAACGATGGTGCACCAAAGATAACTTCATCACCTTCATTTATAAGTGTATGAGCAATTAATTTTAAGATTTGCTCTCCACCCGAACCAATAAGAACTTGATCTAATTCAAGATCATGATTATCAGCTAACTTTTGTCTTAATTCTAATGCAGCCCCATCTGGATATAGATGAATATTTTCAGCTTCTCGCTTAATCGCTTCGATCGCTTTCTTTGATGGTCCTAATGGATTTTCATTAGATGCTAATTTTACAATTGATGTTAAGCCGTATTCTTTCATAACATCTTCAATCGGCTTACCTGGTACATACTCTTTTAGATTCGCTAGTTCTTTTCTAAAAATACTCATTTAATTTCCTCCCAATCAGATAGTACCTCCATTTTATAGAAAGAAGCAAAAATAATCAATCGTCCTGCAAAATATTGCGCCGATTTTGTAAATATAATATATTCTTCTAATTTTACATGAAAAATAAGACAAAATTTTAATCAAAGTCGACTTGTAGTTGACATAGATGTAAAATAGGATTAAATTAGTAGAGACAATAAAATTTGCTGGGAGGCTTTATGAATTTACAATTTTTAAATCTTCAGAACGGTTCCGATATAAGAGGCGTTGCAATGGATGGTATCCCATCCGAAAAAATAAACTTAACTTCAGAGCATGTCAAATGGATTGCCTATGCTTTCGGATTATTCTTAAGTGAAAAAACAGGATTGGAAACCGAAGATATTTCGATCTCTGTAGGAACAGATTCAAGAATCACAGGACCAGAGTTACAAGAGTCTATTGTGAATAGCTTATCTGATTTAGGCATTACAACTTATATTTGCGGTATTGCTTCTACGCCATCTATGTTTATGAGCACCAAGTTTAGAAAACACAATTGTGATGGTGCTATTATGATCACAGCCAGTCACTTACCATTTAATAGAAATGGCATGAAGTTCTTTACTAGAAGTGGAGGACTTGATAAAAAGGATATTACTGAAATCCTTACTAAAGCTACAGAATTATCTCAAACTAACTATACAGCAAATAATAAAGGCACCATTATACCTTATAAATTAATCGATGTTTATGCAGATTATCTTGTACATAAAATTAGAAAAGGAACCAGTGACTTAACACCACTTGAAGGCTTAAAAATTATAGTCGATGCAGGTAATGGTGCTGGTGGATTCTTTGCCACAAAAATTCTTAAACAACTAGGTGCCATCACAACAGGCAGTCAATTTTTAGAGCCTGATGGACATTTCCCTAATCATATTCCAAATCCAGAAGATCCAGAAGCCATGGCTTCTATACAAGAAGCAACCATAAAACACAATGCAGATCTAGGTATTATTTTTGATACCGATGTTGATAGAGCAGCAGTAGTCGATCGCGGTGGTAAGATTATCAATAGAAACTTATTGATCGCTTTAATGAGTGCTATTGTTTTAGAAGACTATCCAGGTACAACTATTGTAACAGATTCTGTAACATCAGATGGATTGACTACTTTTATTAAAGAACTTGGTGGTGTTCACCATCGGTTCAAACGTGGTTATAAAAATGTAATTAACGAGTCAAGACGTTTAAATAATGAAGGTACTGAAAGTGCTCTCGCTATAGAAACCTCTGGACATGGTGCTTTTAAAGAGAACTTTTTCTTAGATGATGGTGCTTATACCATTACGAAGATCATTATAAAGCTCGCTAAAATGAAGGCTACTGGTAAAACACTTAGTTCTTTAATTGAAACATTGGTAGAGCCTGTTGAAGCTTCTGAATATAGAGTTAAGATTAAAGATGACAACTTCCATGCGTATGGAAAAGATGTTATCAACGCATTGACAGAGTTCATGAAAGACGACACCCGTTATGAAATTGCACCTAATAATTACGAAGGTATCCGTGTTGTGAGTAAAGATCCCAGTATCGATGGTTGGTTCCTTGTGAGATTATCACTCCATGATCCAATCCTACCGATTAATATTGAGTCAAATACAGTAACCGGTGTCAAAATTATGGAAAATGATTTAAGAACTTTTCTATCAAATTATAAACAATTAGATGTATTCTAAAAAAAACCTTGCTTTTTAAGCAAGGTTTTTATATTGTTGTTTTATTTCTACCCATTTCTTTGGAATCATATAGTTTTTTATCTGCACTTTTTATTAGAGCCAGAGCATTTTCTCCACTATATTCCGACATACCAATACTGATAGTTAACTTCAGTCCTAATTCAGTAAAGTCATTCTCCTGTATCTCTGTTCTGATACGTTCAGCTATTAAATAACCAATATCTCCTGCTGTTTCATTTAATATGATAATAAACTCTTCACCACCATACCTGCCTACAGCATCATGATGACGGATATTTTTTAGTAATAATCCACTTAACTCAACTAAAACTTTATCACCAATTGGATGACCATGGTTATCATTTATACGTTTAAAGTAATCAATATCAAGCATCAATACACATATAGCACTCTCATTTTCTTTTGCTT
>JABXKX010000279.1 GCA_013619035.1 Peptostreptococcaceae bacterium | reverse complement strand
ATTATACTCAATAAAAACTTTTTCATTTTTTCCCCCTTTTATCCGAATTTCATCGTATCATAAAAGTTCAACACTAGAGAACATCCATAATTTGAAATTAAGATAAAATTAATACTATTCTATAAAATGTATACTCTCACGCCACCTTGTTACAGTTTCTTAATAGACTTGTTCGAAATATCAACTAGACCGTTCTTCACATCTAACTTCTTAAGAGAAGAGATTTTATGGATGTGTCTAGCCTTCTCTTATTCAGAAAAAAACCGATTCAGTACAAGACTGAAACGGTTCTTTTTTAATCTTTAATATAAGAGATACTGCTTTTGATATCATGATATTTCTCATTGATCACCGACATAACAAAGTGAGTGACTTTCTTTAGTTTGACATTTAAGAGTTCTTTTAGTTTTTCTTCATCTTGGTCTGTATAACCAAATTCTATTTTGGCATAACTATCAATATTGTATGCTATATTATGTACCAAATAGATTAGATGGACATTTAGGGGATGATTTATTTTGTTTATATGACCAAATACATTACGATACAGACCATCTTTAAAAGAGGTCTCATCATGATGTGAATTCACAGTCATCATAATATTGATATTTTTATAATCATGTTTCATCAGTGCTTCAATTGTAAAAAGGGATCCATATAACAACCGTTCTATTGTCGTCACATAATCATCAACATTGTTCGTATGCCACTGAAAATCATCTGAGATGACAAGGGTTACGGCTTCATATGGAGAACATTCCTTTTTTACAAAGTCTTCAACTATTTGTTTATTGGATAAATCAAGATAACTGACTTGATCATCAAATACTTTTTTTAAGTTTGATGAATCAAATATTTTAGTCTCAACATCAGCACCTTTTAGAGTTTCTGATAACTGAGTATATAATAAATCTTTCTCGCCTAAAAACAATACCAAATGTTTCATATTAACTCCTCTCTATCAGTCCTGAATGTTTAAGTATTTTTTCTGATCCTCAGTTAATTGATCAATTTCTATATCCATAGAAATAAGTTTTCTTATAGCAACTTCTTGATCCACTTCCTGTGGTACATCATGAATCCCTTTGGTTAATTTATGGCTGTTAAGATATTTTGTACACAACGCTTGAAGAGAAAAACTCATGTCCATTATTTCAACAGGATGTCCATCACCAGCTGCTAAATTAACCAATCGTCCTTGGGCTAAAACATGAATGGTTCTATTGTTTTCAAGCAGGTATGCTTGAATATTTTTTCTCACAGGTGTTTTGCTTATTTTTTTTCTTTCCAGTTCATCCATCGCAATTTCCACATTAAAATGTCCTGCATTACATAGTATGGCACTGTCTTTCATCGTAAGCATCACAGAATAAGGTATCACATCTTTACAGCCTGTAACCGTTATAAATACATCTCCAATCTCTGCAGCTCTTTTCATTGGTAATACTCTAAAGCCATCCATTTTTGCTTCAACCGCTTTAATAGCATCAATTTCTGTGATTACAACACTCGCACCCAATCCTTTGGCGCGCATAGCTACACCTTTACCACACCAACCATACCCTGAAACAACAACGGTTTTACTTGCCACAATCAAATTGGTTGTATGGTTAATCGCATCCCAAACCGATTGGCCTGTGCCATAACGGTTATCAAAGAGATGTTTAGATTTGGCATCATTAACAAGCATCATAGGTAAATGAAGTTCATCTCTTGAATCTAATGCTTTTAGTCGAAGAATGCCTGTAGTGGTTTCTTCACATCCCCCTTTAATATTTTTAAGAAGATGTTGGTATTCTGAATGGATCAGATTTATCAAATCACCTCCATCATCAATGATGATCTCAGGCAAATTATCTAAAACTGATTTTAAGTGTTGTATGTATTCATCTGCTGTGGCATTGTACCAAGCATAGACATTGATCCCTTTAGTCACCAAAGCAGATGCAACATCATCCTGTGTAGACAAGGGATTACTTCCTGTAACAAAAACATTAGCACCACCTGCAGCCAACACCATACAAAAATATGCGGTTTTAGCCTCTAAATGTATAGAAACTGCAATGTTCACACCTTTCAAAGGCTGATTTAATATAAAGTCTTCTTCAATGCTTCTTAAAACAGGCATATGTTTCTTTGCCCATTCAATCTTTTGTAAGCCTTCTCTTGCCTTATTTGCATATTTTGTATCACTCACTATAAACTCCTTTTCAATCGATTGTTGATTCTTGTCACTTCATATTTGACGCGTTCAGCATCAATGGTTTTAAAGACATTCTTGTACATCAGTACCTTACCATTAACAATGACCGTTTCCACTTCTTCACCAGTTGTTGAATAAACCAACGCCGCTATCAGATTATTTCTTGGATAATACTGAGGTTTATCCAAATCAATAATTGATAAATCCGCAAGATACCCTGCTTTAATCTCTCCGAGTCTTTCATAACCGAGTGCTTTTGCACCAGCACTCGTAGCAAAAGTTAAAGCCTCTTGAGCTGTAATCAGTTCTGCATCTTCATGTACACCTTTATGTATCAAAGAGATCAATTGTATTTCCTTAAATATATTTAAGGTATTATTACTGGCTGCACCATCGGTACCTAAACAAACATTGATGCCTTTATTTTTTAATTGTTTGATAGGTGCAATTCCATTACCTAATTTGAGATTGCTGGTTGGATTGCTTATCACATTAACTTTCTTTTGATAGAGAATATCCATATCTTCCTCTGTTAAGTAAACACAGTGTGCAGCTAAAGTCTGTTGATCAAATGCACCCAACTCATTTAAATATCCTGTTGGCGTTAATCCATATTGAGCTTGAATATCTTTGACTTCCTTTCTAGTCTCAGAAAGATGCGTGTTAATCCCTAAATCCAATTGATGTGCCTTCGAGATCACATTTTTAAGATACTCTTTACTACAGGTATAAGGCGCATGAGGAGCTAATAAAAATTTAATACGGTCATGATCACCTTTTGTCCAATCATTAATTTCACTTAATGCTTCTTGGAGTCTTCTTTCGCCTCCACCATCAATATCTACTAATCCTCTTGATAGATTGGCTCTAATACCGCTTTCTTCTACTGCCCGAGTCGTTTCATTTACAAACATGTACATATCTGAAAAACATGTTGTTCCAGTGTTGATCATCTCCATAATCGCTAACATGGATCCCCAATAAACATTTTCACCCGTCAATTGATCTTCTTGAGGAATAATTTTTTTAAATAACCATTGATCAAATGGTAAATCATCAGCACTATTTCTAAAAAGAGTCATATAACTATGATTGTGTGCATTGATAAGACCTGGTATCACC
>JABXKX010000363.1 GCA_013619035.1 Peptostreptococcaceae bacterium | reverse complement strand
GTTTTAAGCTGAGATGTTTCAGTTTAATTGAAGTGGTTAAAAGGTCCTCTTTTGTATTTCGAAGAGGACCTTTTAACTTGTATTCTTTAAGTATCTAAGCTATACTGTAAAAAAGACCACTTTGTGATTTGTGAGAGGACTAATTTACTATGAAATATGAAAAATATAAACAGGTTTTCGATAACTTTAACGGTGTTATAAAGCTAGTTGATTTTACAAACTATGGCTATCATAATACAGTACTAGATAAGCTTATCGAAGAGGGGTATGTTGTAAAAATAAAAACGGGATACTATGAATGGGTAGCTGACGAACCAGTTTCTGAAGCTGTTGTTATTTCGAAAGTTTTTCCTGAAGGGATAGTATGTTTGGAATCTGCTCTCTACCTTTATGGTTATACTGATAGAACCCCTTTAGTCTGGAATCTTGCTGTGAGTAAAAATAATAATAAGAAAAAGTATGTGATTGATTATCCGCCTATGAAGTTCTATTTTATTATAGATCGATACCTTGAAATTGGTAGAACGACTACAGTTTATGAAAATCATATACTTTCGATATATGATAGAGATCGTACAATTTGTGATATCATCAGGTACGAAAAAAAGATGGATAAGGAAGTATTCAATAAAGCGATAAAAGCTTATGTAACTGATTCTAAGAAAAATATTGGACACCTTCTAGACTATGCTAAAGCAATGAATATCAAAAATAAAGTAGATAATATTATAGGGATGTGGATGTGATGGGAATAGAAAAAATAGTTCTTCAAAAATTGAAGAGTAAAGCTAGAAATAAGAAATTGCCATTCCAATTAATCTTGCAACTTTTTTGTCAAGAAGAGTTCCTAAGAAGATTATCGATCTCTTCTTATAGTCATCAGTTTATATTAAAAGGCGGTCTGTTTTTGTTCGCGTATAATGGTTTTGAAGGTAGACCTACGATGGATATTGACTTATTGGCAAGGCAAGTATCTAATGATCAAAAGGATATTCAAAGGCATATTAGTGAAATAATTGATATGAAAACAGATAATGATTATATTATTTTTGAAATAAAATCAGTTGAAAATATTGCTGAGCAGAAGGCATATCATGGAGTTCGCGTAAAAATGCTAGCGATGATTGATAATACAAAAACACCATTTGATATTGATGTTGGAATTGGTGATATCATAGTCCCAGAAGAGAATTACTTACAACTTCAAACACAATTGGAAGGCTTTACAAGTCCTAAATTAATGTCATATTCTTTAGAATCTACAATAGCAGAAAAATTGGAAGCGATGTTCAGTAGGATGGAAACAACAAGCAGAATGAAGGATTATTATGATATATTTAGTTTAGCATCTCATTACAATTTTGATGGTATTGTATTAAGAAATGCAATATTCCAGACCTTTGAAAATAGAGAAACACCATGCAATCTGGAATCATTAGAAAGAATTCGTTTATTGTATGAAAATGATGATATGAAAAAGAAATGGAACGCATTTATAAAAAAGAGCATAGGGGTTGAATTAAGTTTTACTGAAGTGGTAGATATGATAGTGCAATTTATTATGGAGCCAATAAAAGCGATTGTCGAAGGCAACTCTCTCGATAAAATATGGAAATTTGAACAAGGTGAATATATATCTAAATAGTAATTAAATACAATCATCAGGGGGGATTAAATGAATATTAATAAACTTATAATTAGACAAGAACAAAAAGATGACCATGTACAAGTTTACAATATAGTGAAAGAAGCTTTTGAAAGCGCTGAACATTCAGATAAGGATGAGCAAAACCTTGTAGAAAGGCTTAGAGACGCAAAAGAATTTGTACCAGAACTTTCTTTGGTGGCGGAACTTGATGGGGAACTAGTTGGTCATATTCTTTTTACAGAGATTAGAATAGGCGAAAAAAAGGCATTAGCGCTTGCTCCAGTTTCAGTTGCTCCTAAATATCAGTCCAGAGGAATAGGTTCTGAACTTATAACAAAAGGCCATGAAATAGCTAAAAGTCTTGGTTATGCATTAATAGTGGTTTTAGGCCATGAAAAATATTATCCTAAATTTGGTTATGTTAAAGCAAGTTATTATGATATAAAAGCACCATTTGAAGTGCCAGATGAGAATTTTATGGTTCTAGAACTAAAAGAAAATGCATTAACTCAAACTAAAGGTATTGTAGAGTATTCATCTAAGTTTTTCGAAGCATAATTAAATGGATACAACCGTACGGTATTTTTAGATGTGACCACATACAATAATATCTGTTGGATATTATGTTTACTGACTAAAAAAGTATATAAATCACAATCTCTTAGATTATATCTAAGGGAATTTTTTTGAGTAAAAAGGACATATCTTGATTTCAAGATAAAAAAGGACTATAATTATCTTGAAGTCAAGACAATTAAGGAGTGATGATATGTCAAATATTATAAATACTTATAAAGCACAACCTGTAATGGAAGGTGGCGGTGTACTTGTTAATCGAGTGTTTGGTCACCGTGAAACAAAAGAGTTTGATCCATTTTTAATGTTGGATTATTTTGATATGAAAGAAGATACTCAATCACCAGGATTTCCATGGCATCCTCATAAAGGCATGGAGACCATCTCATATTTTCTTAGAGGATCTGGTGAACATGAAGACAGTATGGGCAATAAAGGCGTTATTGGAGCAGGAGAATTACAGTGGATGAGTGCTGGCAAAGGTGTTATGCATCAAGAGATGCCGATCTCAAGTCCAGAAGGTCTTCAAGGATTTCAGTTTTGGGTGAACTTACCTTCACAGGAAAAATTAAAAGATCCAAGTTATCAATATATCAAACAAGGTGAAATGAAATCTGTTTACGAAGAGGGATTAGAAGTAAAAGTGATCGCTGGTGTGTATAAAGATATAGTTGGTCCAATAGATAAATCAGATAGAGGGATCACAATGCTTCATGTGTTACTTGATGCTCAAAAAGAGATGGTTCTAAAAAGAGAATCCGATAAACAGGGATTTATATTTCTCTTTGAAGGCAGTGGTACACTTAATGAGGAAAACATTTCTGCCATAGCAGCATACACTTTGAGTACTGGTAAAATTAGAATTAAATCGAGTGATACATCTCTTCAATTTATCTTTGCAGAAGGTATCCCTATTAAGGAACCAATTGCATGGCATGGGCCTATTGTGATGAATACTAAAAAAGAACTGATGGAAACATTTAATGATCTTGAAAAAGGAACTTTTGTATAAGAAATAGTTAAGCAGAAATTTAGTGATGAATTTCTGCTTTTTTAATACAAACATTCCATTTGTACGAATAAATGATAGAAAAGAGACAAACCATGAC
>JABXKX010000401.1 GCA_013619035.1 Peptostreptococcaceae bacterium | reverse complement strand
CTTTAAATGATTGATTTAATTCACTATGGCGTAAAGCATATTCACATGTTGCTTTTAAGTACCCTAATTTATCACCTGTATCATATCTGACACCTTCAAATTCATAAGCAAACATCTCTTCTTTCTGTGCCAATTCAATCAAACCATCCGTTAATTGTATTTCTCCACCTTTACCAGGTTTTGTTGTTTCTAAAATATCAAATATGGCTGGTGTTAATACATATCTTCCAAGAGCAGCAACTGTTGTCGGCGCTTCTTCAATACTTGGTTTTTCAATCATACCATTAACCGTATATAATCTGTCTGTTATTTTTAAACCATCTACAATACCATATTTCGAAACATCTTCTATTTTTACAGATTGCACACCAAGAACGGATGCTTGTTTTTCATTAAAGACATCTATCAATTGTTTCAGACATGGTTTTTCATGATATACAATATCATCACCTAAAAGTACTGCAAAAGGTTCATCACCAATGAAAGCTTTTGCTTGAAGAACTGCATGGCCAAGACCCTTCATTTCTTTTTGCCTTTTAAAATAAATATCTCCAATATCTGTAACACCTCTTGAAATGGCCAAAAGTTCATCTTTGCCTTTAATCTCAAGCATATGATCAAGTTCAGGTGTTGCATCAAAATGATTTTCTATCGATGATTTATTTCTTGTTGTAATTATTAGTATTTCTTCTATACCCGATGCTACAGCTTCTTCAACGATATACTGAATCGCTGGTTTGTCCACTATATTAAGCATTTCTTTTGGAAGTGCTTTTGTCACTGGTAAAAATCTTGTACCATAACCAGCAGCAGGTATGATTGCTTTACGTACTCTCATTTGTCCTCCTAGCTCATATCTATAAGACTCTCATCTTGCATCATTTTTTCTCTATATAAGAGATTTGTCTTATTGAGCTTATAATACAATCTTTCCAAAATAATGTAAAGCATTTTGACACCAAGTTTACTATCTGTCTCAATGAGTTTCTCTAAATCTTCTTTCTTCATAACAAGCATTTCAGTAAATTCATCTGCAATACCCACCACATTATATTTTTCCTTAATAAGAGAAGTTTCACCGATTACACCATTGCTACAGATACTCGCTAGAGTTATTTCTTCATTGGAATCATTGTATTTAGAGATTCTAACACAACCTTTTATGATCATCATAAATTCTAAATTGGTATCACCAATTTGGAAAATGAACTCATCTTTTCGATACCCTCTTACAGTGGTGATATGAGATAACAATTCAATTTCTTGATCCGTCAGATCATTAAAGTCAGAAAACTTTTTCATTCTCTCAATGATTTCAGATTTAGACAGAGAAGAAATTTCAATATCTTCAATCGCTCTAAGTGAATGAGATAAATTATTGACTTCCATCTCACGTCTGATAATCGTTCTTTGGTGACTGGTTAACTCTATGATTTTAACCCAAATCTTTTGAACTCTTCTATAGGCGGTAAATGGATCATCTTTAGGAATTGCTTCATATTTACTCAAATAAATATTTTTAATAGATTCTTTACAACCAGAAACATCACCATCAGCCAAATAATCCAGCGCTAATAAAATATTGGTTTTAAAAATTTTATCTTCTAAATCATCGGTTAAAAAGTCTCCCGGATAAGGTTCAAAGTTCTGAGCTTTAACCATGGTCATATTATTAACTTCATATTGTGATTTAATTTTAGCTTGTTCATACAAAAATCTATAAATATCTTCTCTAAACCGCTTCCAAATCGGGTGATTTTTCTTAGGTGGTAAATGTTTTATATTCAATTTATTATCTAAGAAGAAATCAAAGCCATACATTTTCGAGTTGATTAAGAAGTCAATATCCTCACCCCGTGTCACATCTGGATCAAATGGCACGGTCTTAAATAAATTCTTATGAATAACCATTAGACCACCAAAAGCAAATGGCGTCATTTTAATTCTAGGATCACAACTGATGATCTTATCAAATGCTTTTGTTTTAGAACCAAAACGATCCCAGTAAGTCATCCAAGGTACCATATCAACATCATCATAGAATTCATCAAATTTGTTTAAATAATACCCTGCTACACCATAAACATTTTTACCATAAATTCTTTTACCAATATACTCTTTAGACATATCGATAAAGTCAGGATTTTCAAATATCTCATCATCATCAATTAAGACTGTCACTTCAGATGAAAGAATATGAGAAACATACAAACAAATATTTCTAACGTTTGAATAACCGTGAATATCAAGCATATCCACATCTTTTCTAGAAAGACCTTGATCAACTAAAATATCTTGTATTGTTCTTAAATTTTGAGCAGTAAAAATGTATGTTTCTACATTTAGTTCAGCCTTTTTAACAATTTCTCTAACACGCTTTTCTGATTCTTCTTCAATTTCTTTACACGTTGGACAAATAGGTATAACCAACTTAAACTTTTTATTCTTAAGTATCTTCATACTTTCTAAAGTTCTACAAAGTGTATCATTGCCATTTAATGGTGTCGGATGATCATATACCGCATCTCCAGCTTCCCAAACATTATCATTACGGCTCCAATAGGTTGGTATTACAACGGTTGTTCTCATAGAATCCCCCCTTCTTATATTAGCGCTTCATACATCGCCTCAACAACTCCAATTGAGCGTTTCCACGAAAAATTCTTGAGCGCATAGTCTGCTGCTGCTAATGCTCTTTCTTCTTTATTTTTATTTTTTATCTCTGCAATAATGGCATCAGCTAACGCCAAATCATCTTCTACAGGAACAAGTGTACCTACTTCTTTAATTAAAAAGTCTGGCAGTCCACCTTGGTTTGTACCCACCACAGGTGTTCCACATGCTAAAGCTTCTATTGCAACCAATCCAAACGGTTCTGTTCTTGAAGGGACAGTACTTACGTCTGCTATATTATATAAGTCAACCAATTGACCTTGATTCACATGGCCTAAAAACTTGACACTATCCAGTTTCAACATCATCTTCATTTTATTGAGTTCTTCGTAAAGTTCACCATTACCAGCAATTAAAGTTAGTACATTGCCCTCAATGGACTCATTGTATATTTTTGCCGCTTTTAAAAGGACATCCACACCTTTAAAATGAGTTAACTTACCTGCAAATGAAACCACATAATCTGGTTTTTCCGACAAATTAAAATCACTTAAAACATCTTCTCTATTAAGATCTCTAACTTTAAATAGATTCTCATCATAACCATTCATTACCAATTGTTTTTTTTCTTCTGGCACGCCATATAATTCTGAAACTTCAGTATCAACCTGCTCAGATATTGTAATTATTTTACTGGCTTTTCTAGCGCCTTCTAAAGCATATTTAT
>JABXKX010000448.1 GCA_013619035.1 Peptostreptococcaceae bacterium | reverse complement strand
GTTATGAGATGTATACTACATTTAAAACTAAAAAATGCTGATTAAAATCAGCATCTGAATGTATTACATATCTCTAGTTTTTGTAGTCCCTAACATGGGCATAATATTTTTATAGTCTGGGCATACCTTTCCAACCAATCGCCAAAATGAGCGATCATGATTTAAATGTTCTAAATGACATAATTCGTGAATGACCACATAATCAACAGCCTCTATAGGAAATAACATCAACTTCCAATTGAAAGTTAAGTTTCTCATAGAACTACAACTACCCCATCTCGATTCATGACTTTCTATCTTAAAGGATTTATATTTTGTTTTTATTTGTTTTTGATATAATCTTAATTGTTTATCAATAACTTTTTTAGCTTCTTTTTTATAAAAAGTCTTCAATGCTTTTGTAACATTAACTTCCTCTGTTTTTGCTGTTAAACATTTGAATGTTTGCCCATCAAATTGAATCACTTCTTTTTTTAGGTTCTCTTCAATAACAACAGTCAAAGGATATAACTTTCCTAAATATCTACATTGTGGTTGACCTTGTGACATAGTTTTCTCCATTCTCTAAACAATTTCTTGTTAAAGCATCTTGAGTAGTTTACCATGTCGTTTACAATCATTCAATTGATTCTCAAAAATAATATACAAAATAAAAAGAATGTCTATCCTATGATATACATTCTTTCAATCACTATTAGTTACATATGCCGATGTAACCACTTAATGACTGCAAATTATTTAATGGGACACACGCCATTTACACAATCACTGTCCACATCTTGACTCAGCACATTTAATGCTTCGTCTAATACAGAACCAACTCTTGGTGTGCCATTGATTTCACTGATGTTATGTCTTGTTCCCTCATCGGTGAATACGTATGGATAATTAATAAATTCAATCTTCATTTTTCAACCCTCACAATATATTGTATTTGCCCTTTTCTATTATCAAGAATACCACTAAATATTGTGTAACAACAGTCTTGACTTTTCACCAGAAATTTGACTCTTCGTATTTTACTAGCTCACAGCTAATGATAATATTTTTGAATCCTTTCTAGTGATTTTCTTTATAAGTACTCAAATACTTTTTATCAAAATAATGAGAATGTTTCATTTATTAAACGTCAGTTTGACTTGTATACATTAGTATAATATACAACACATTCTAGGTCGTATGTAAATGAGTTACCCTTCTAGATAAACATAATACAATGAGTATCTTTTGTATATCTAGTTACATCTCTGCAATTTCCCACATTCAAATTAATCATTTGGGCTTTTGGTACAGACAAGACCCAATATCCTTATAGATCTTTTAAATGGCTCTATTAAAACCGATAATATTATGTAACTAATCCAATTTGATCTCACATTGCTAAAACGCTTCTATTCAATCAAAAGTTTAGTCTTAAGACATCACCTGTTGATATGATTTATTGGTTATATAGTGGGTAATTATAAAATGGAGGTACCCTTATGAAGATGTACATTGAAGAATTGATCTCTAAAGTAAAACTCCTAGAAGAAGAATTAGGATATCATGCCAATTACACGATTATGGAACCTTTCGATGTTGATACGTATGATTTACTTGATGTCAATAAAGCAGCAAGAAAAGTTGGTGATTTTTTGTCTTTAAATCATATCGAGATTCTTGTAAATTATAAAGAACAAGATAAAACTGGCGGACATATTAATCTGTCAAATTTATCATGTGTTGTAATCGATATTACACCTGATATAAAAGGTTCTCCTGATACACTCCTTTCTATTTTATGCCATGAACTGACTCATCTATATCTTGCAATCCACAATATTTATGTCGGGCATTCTATTGTGGCTCTATATGAAAATGAAATTTTTACAGATATAGCGGGTCACTATCTTGGGTTAGGCAAACTTATTTTAAACGGCAATATTATGATTAAAGAATTTGAGAAAGGTAAAAAGAAAATCCATTACGGCTATTTATCGTATGATCAAATGGTGTTTACTTATAATTTAATTTGCTCCATGAGAAAAATTACATTAATGGATAGATTGAGTGGTTTAAAAGATTCCATAAAAACATATATTACAGAGAATTTCAATTTGCTTCATAAATATTATAATTTAGAGTACCATCAAGAAGACTATCAAGAGGCAATCCTCCACGATGAAATTATTTTTTGGGAGCACATGTTATCAAAAATAGCTGAATTATCCAATATACAAAAGGAATTAGAAGAGTTATTATTTGGTAATGTGAATGATATCACGACTCATAAACTTCAAATTTATGAAGACTATCACAAAAAACTAAAACAAATGGCTGAACCAAATGACATCCATAATCCATGTATCAAATATCTAGACAAATTAATATTCAACAAAATGAATATAGCTTTTAAAAAAGATTCTTTAGAACTCATCGAGAAAGTCAATCAACTAGAAACCGATTTATCGGTTATCTTAACTTACATCCATAAACGAACTAGCAAATATAAGTCTTTAAATCATGATGATAAGTCGAAGTAGATATTTAATTACAATACCTCAAAAAAGTAAGTGAAGCACATTTCTGCATCACTTACTTTTTTCTATCTTCAGAATTTTTAATTAAATCACACCTTTTTGTTTGTATCATTTATCCTCCAATACTTAAACGCGTTTTAAGTATCATGAAAAATTAAACAGTCTAATATTCTTTTTCCAAACGATCAAACGATCAATCTTTTTCTTAACTTGGCTTCTGTTATCATCTAAAAGTTTTATATGACATCTCGCTGCAATGTCTTCTACCACTTCATCAATTGTCATATTATCTGTTACAATGTGTTCTTTGAAGTAATCATCCTTTAATGCTAAAACACATCTTACAATTTGTTTGGCAGCCCATGAATTTTTACCATCACCGCGACGTTTTAATCGTTTAAGTAATGTAGAAGCACTGACTGTAAGTGTAAAATAACAGATTTTATGCTCAGTCGTATTTATATGTGTTAACAATTCTTCCATGTATTCTTTATTGGTCACAGTCATTGGTACAATGATGACACCATCATAATTCGAACTCATATACTCAAGCATTTTACTGTTAAACTCTCTCCAAATCGGGTATCCCTGAAAATCACCGACGCCAATATTCTTAGGTATATTATCTCTTATGTAAAACCCTGTTTCTTCTGGATCAAAAACGTATGAATTAGCAATTCGTTTATTCAATTCATATGCCGTTTGTGTTTTCCCACTTCCAAATGCTCCATTTATCCAAATAATCATATTATATCTCCATTTTCAGCTATTTTTTTTCATACATAAGAAAAACATCATTTATTTTTCCATACCGTTTAATTA
>JABXKX010000262.1 GCA_013619035.1 Peptostreptococcaceae bacterium | reverse complement strand
AGCAAAAGGTTATATAAAAGACATCTTTTCAAGAGGGAAAACACCAATTGTTACAGGTGGTACGGGATTATATGTCAACGCTTTGATGTATGATATGGATTTTTCTAAATCGGCTTCTGATATAGAATACCGTGAATCTCTTGAAAAAGTAGCAGAAGAACATGGTAATCGCCATATTCATGAAATGCTAAAGGATATTGATCCAAAATCATATAAAAAAATACATTTTAATAATTTGAGAAAGGTGATTCGTGCATTAGAAGTTTACCATGTAACTGGGCAAACAATTGATGATTTTAGTTCTGATTTAACGAAAACCAATGATTATGAATACGTTTTAATAGGATTAACAAGAAATCGTAAACGTTTATATGTTAGGATTAACAAACGTGTTGATATTATGATGGAAGCTGGATTGATTGAAGAAGTTAAAAATTTGAAAGAAATGGGATTAAATGAGTCAAACACTTCTATGCAGGGTATAGGTTATAAAGAAGTAGTACCGTATTTAAATGGTATGTATGATAAGGAAGCTATGGCTTCTTTAATCAAGCAAAATTCAAGACGCTATGCAAAGCGTCAAATGACATGGTTTAGAAGGTATGATGATATTCATTGGTTTGACTATGATAACTATGACACTTATGAAGAGATGAAAGAAGCAATCATCCAACTGATCCATTCTTAAAGATTAATATTGGAGGGGTTTTATGAAAAATGCATTAAACTTACAAGACATCTTTTTAAACGATGTTAGAAAAGATCACGTTAGTATTGTCGTCTTTTTAATCAGCGGTTATCAGATTAAAGGTTATGTAAAAGGATTTGATAACTATACCATTGTTTTGGATAGTGATGGTAAACAACAAATGATATATAAACATGCTATTTCTACAATTATTCCAGCAAAACCAGTTAATTTCAATAAGAAAGTTGAAGCATTCACAGGTGATCCAACAGAGACGCTCTAAAAGATTTCTTTTAGAGCTTTTTGCTGTTATAATATAGCAGTAAGGAGAGAATATGAGTAAAAGATTATTATTAGAAAAACTAGGTATTCAGACACCTGTAATAGATTTCTGTGATGAAATTGAAAAACAAGTAAGTTCTGAATTTTATGCAATTGATGAAATTGCAAGTTATAACCAATTAAAGGTTTTGAATGCGATGCAAATTCATAAACTTTCAAGCAATCATTTTAATTGGCATACTGGATATGGTTATGATGATCCAGGACGTGAAAAGATTGAAGAAATATATTCGGAAATTTTTCAAACAGAAGATGCAATTGTAAGACCTATTATTGTTAATGGCACACACGCACTTACATTATGTTTAGCTGGTGTTTTAAGAAAAGACGATTTATTGTTATCTATTGCTGGCAAACCATATGATACTTTAGATGAAGTTGTTGGTATATCCAATAAATATGGACAAGCGTTAGATATAAAATACGAACAGATAGATTTAGATGAAGATGGGAATTTTCAATTTGAATTGATAAAAGAAGCATTGAAGCAACCCGTAAAAATGATATACATTCAACGTTCGAGTGGTTATAGTTGGAGACAATCACTGACTATAAATAAGCTAGAAGAAATTATAACGTTCGTGAAAGATATTCAACCGAATGTTATAGTGATGATCGATAACTGTTACGGTGAGTTCTTAGATTATAAAGAACCAACTGAAGTTGGTGCGGATATTATGGCTGGATCCTTGATTAAGAATCCAGGTGGCGGTCTAGCGATTTCTGGTGGTTATATAGTAGGTAAACGTGAGTTAATTGAACAAGTTTCTTATAGAATGACAACTCCAGGTATTGGTAAAGAATGTGGATTGATGTTTGGTCAAACTAGAACAATGTTTCATGGGTTATTTATAGCACCGCAGACTGTTGCAGGTGCTATTAAAGGTGCGATATTCTGTTCAAAAGTATTCGAAGAATTAGGGTATGAAGTGAATCCCAAATACAATGAGCCTAGAAGTGATATTATCCAATCCGTGAAACTTGGTACAAAGGAGCAAGTTATCTGCTTTTGTGAAGGTATACAAGCGGCAGCACCTGTTGATTCTTATGTAACTCCAGTACCATGGGAGATGCCGGGTTACGATTCCGAAGTCATTATGGCAGCGGGGGCTTTTGTACAAGGAAGTTCAATTGAACTAAGCGCAGATGCACCTATTAGACCACCTTATATTGTATATTTCCAAGGTGGTGTCACATATGAACATTCTAAATTTGGTGTTGTAAAAGCACTTAATCGTTTAGTGGAAAATAACTATATAGACATAAAATAATTATGTCAACCAATGAGCAAGATGACGACCAAAGAGATTATTAAGATTATAAGATCAGCAGTAATTATAGCTTTTATAATCAATAATTTTTAGTTATCAATGTAACAATACCCACAGCTTCTATGGAACCCGCATTGATGATAAATGATAGGTTATTCGCTTTTACCTGCGTATTTACTGGATCATCCGAAAAGAGGGGATATAGTCGTATTTAATAAGCAGGATAGTGATGTTTATATGTAAAAAGAATTTTAGGTTTACCAGATGAAATATTAGAAATCAAGAATGGCATTATATATAGATAATATTGCCTTAGAGTCAGATTATACAGATCAACAATTGAACTAATAGGAGGAAATAATGGACAATAATCTTAAGCAAGTGATTGAAAAAAGAGTACATAGAACTATCAAGAATCTAGAAAAACGCTCAATGAATGGATATTTCGTACAATTAATGATATTATTCCTGATGATTCAGTTGTTTCAGTAGGTGGTTCTATGACATTATTCGAATCAGGTGTAATTGAGTACTTGCGTGCTAGAAATGTAAAATTCTTAGATCGTTATGCCGAGAACTTGTCAAAAGAAGATATTGAACAGATATATAGAGAATCATTTTTTGCAGATGGTTATTTTGCTAGTACAAATGCAATCACTGAAGAAGGTGAGATATATAATGTAGATGGACGAGGTAATAGAGTTGCTGCTATGATTTATGGTCCTAACAAAGTTATATTAATAGTTGGGACCAATAAAATTGTTAAAAATATAGATGAAGCTGTAGAAAGAAATAGACGTATATCTGCACCAGCAAATGTAGCTAGACTCAACATGGATACCCCATGTCATGAAACGGGTTATTGCACAAATTGTAATAGTCCGAGTAAAATTTGCAACATTTATACCGTTATCGATAAGCAATTTGATAAAGACCGTATACATGTAATTTTTATGGATGGATCGTATGGATATTAAGACTCTTTGAGTCTTTTTTCTAAGTTTTATATTAATTAGTGTAAAAGTATTGTAACATAATTGC
>JABXKX010000204.1 GCA_013619035.1 Peptostreptococcaceae bacterium | reverse complement strand
GTGATATTTAATAGTACCTCATCCACTTCAAATATGACGAATCCTATTACTAGGCCATCATCATAAAGAGGCAAACTCAATTTATGCCAAGTACCAGATGTCATATCATAAACATGATCATGGTATAAGTCTTCCAGTAAGTCTAATTGATCTAACACCTTATATTCAGGATGATTGGTAGATAGTATAACACCTTCTAAATCAATTACAGTCACACGTTCTTCAAGTGCTGTTAGATCATTGGTAGACTGTCCTATTTCATTGTAAATAGGATTAACATGAACACGTAGTAAATTGATGATATTAGCCTCTTCATGATTTAATTCAATAATCATTATTAGAAATACCATGATAATAAGTATCATTAAAATAAGTTTTTTAAAACGATTATAATTCAAACTTATATCCAACTCCCCAAATGGTCTTTATAATTTCATTATCTATATCTAAATGTTCTAGTTTTGCTCTTATTTTCCTGATATGTACCGTCACAGTACTAAACTCACCATATTCATCCATGCCCCAAACAGCATCATAGATATCCTCTTTTTTAAAGACCTCACCTGGATGACTTGCTAAATACCAGAGTAAATCAAATTCTTTACTGACAAGTTGTAGGTTTTTATCAAATATTGTCACAACGAGTTGTTTCTGATCCATAAAAAAATCTTTATAAACTATTTGATGTTCGAATGTAGGTAACTGTTGTATCTGATACCTTCTTAACATCGCTTTTATTTGAGCGACAACAACCATCGGGCTAAAGGGTTTTGTCATATACTCATCTGCACCTAGGCCCAAAGCGATTATTTTATCAAAATCACCACACTTAGCACTTAACATGAGAATTGGAATATCCGATTGATTTCTAATATAACGACAAATTTCCATACCATCATCATCGGGTAACATAATGTCTAAAATTACCAATGTAGGCTTAAAAGAGGCTAAATATTCATAAGCCTCTTTACCATTATTTGCAATACAAACTATCATGCCTTCGTTGATTAAGAAGTCCTTTAATATTTTTGACAATGCAATTTCATCATCCACAATGAGAATCTTCTTTTCCATAAGCCCTCTATTCTGATATCAATAGTTTTGGTGATATTTTTATAATACGTCTAGCAGGAATCAAAGTTCCTATAACGCTGATGATCAAGAAGATCAAAATCAAAGCAAGATTACCACCCACATTTAGCAACATTGGCATATGTATGGATGAGAACGGTGATATATTAAACACACCTTGCATAATTATATTCATGGTCAACAAACAAATTAAAAATCCAATCACTAACCCAATACCAGTCATTATTATTGTTTTAAATAGTAAAACTTTTATAATCATGCCATTACTGTATCCGGTTGCCTTCATTATACCATATACTTGAGCATCCTGATTAACATCCATAATGGTAGAATTAACAAATATAACACCACAAACAGAAACAAATATTACTAACAAGGTATTCACCACAATTGGGAAATCTGTTAGTGTTGATAAAATAGTTTTTACATTAGAGTCATACCTTTCAATAAGAATCTTGTCACCAAAGTCTTTTTTAACTTGTTGATTCAAGCTATCGATATCTACCGACTGATTGCCATATCCCCATATGAATCCCATACTAGCATCGCTCATTTCAGCATCCGAAGGTAAGTCGTTCTCAAGTGATATATAGATTAAACTGCTGTTCAAGATAGATCTTACAATACCTGATACTAAATACTTCTTTTCTCCTAAATCACTTTCAAGCATCATGTAATCACCTACGATTTTACCTGTTTTGTCAGATAACACTTGGCTGATGATCACTTCAGAGTCATTCTGGGGATTACGTCCCTCTGATAGTTTAATGATATCTGTCTTATGCCCAAAAATAGTCACATTACTCGGATTAATGATCACACCATCTCGATCATATGTGGAAGCACTAAAGCCTATTTCCATGTACATCACCTCATCAACTTCATCATAACTTTCAATTTTATTGATAAAGGATTCAAAATTAGATGACGGTGCTTGAATAGAAAAATCGCCAACTTCTAAACCCATAAGATGTTTTACCAAATAACTGGATTCGCCTAATGTATAACCAGTATTACTGATGGTAAAACTAATGAACATTAATAAAATCACTGTGATGATGGTTGTCATCGATTTCCTTTTATTCACCAACAATTGTTTTAAAGCTAATAGCACCACCAAAGGTAATCTCTTATTGTGTATCGAAAACTTATTGCCTTTTGAAAGACGTTCAGGCATGCCATATTTAATAGCTTGTACAGGCTTAATGTGTTTTGTTTTATTTACAATAAGTAAAGTAGTTAATCCAATAACAAAAACAACAATTATAGGTGTTAAGCCAGCATATAAATCAAGACTTGTTTTAATACCAACTTGCATATCATAGCTTAAATCTTTATTGATCATTGCCCGTAGTGGAAAGCCTAATAAAACACCAATGACGGATGAATATACACCAATAATGATAAATTGATATAAATAGCTATTTCTAATTTGTTGATGACTATATCCCAAAACTTTTTTTAAACCTATATGTTTGTATTGACTTAAAATAATTTGTTTTAAAGTTGTGCGTATAATAAATACGGCAATGATAAAAATAAAGATTGAAACACTTAATAAGATTGCACCAATAATGCTTAAAACAATATTATAAGACATCGATATACTCTCTTGATTAAAATAATAAGGATGTGATGTCTTACCAACTGTGTTTTGGAATTCATCAAATAGATTCTGATGATTCATTTGAGCATCATTATAACGTACACCAAAGATAAAATCAGTCGCTTCTAATTGATTTGTCTCAAAATAATCAGCTGAGATAAAACATCGATTTGAACTTACAAACGGTGTACTAAAATGAGGATCTACAACAATTTCTTTTATGATAAACTCATGAACTTCTTGGTTAATGTTTACTTCAATGAGATCATTTACTTTTAGACCACTGTTCTTTGCCATATTTGTGTTAATGTACATAGCGTTTTCTTTGGGGTCGCTGACATATTGATCACCATTAATATAAAGTAGATCAACAGAATCATTATTATATTCGGTAAGAAAAATGGTTTCTGTCTGTATCTCATCTCCAACGATATACTTGGCATCTATCATCATGCTGTCATATCGCACGAAAGATTCAACAGTCGTTTGGTTTTGCCACCAATTTTCATAATCACCAATGTCCGAAGCACCTTCAAAAATAATAAGTTCATCAGCTGCATTGGCACGCTCTGACATAATGCCAAACATACTTGTTTGATTCATAATTGACAGACCTAAATAAACCAAGGTACTGATTAATACAAATATAAAACTGATCAAAGCG
>JABXKX010000283.1 GCA_013619035.1 Peptostreptococcaceae bacterium | reverse complement strand
GTACCTATATAAAAATACTCCTTATCAAAATGAAACATTCTATTAATCAGATTGGGAGAGCGTTAAAATTCGACTTGTTTGAATTTTCAAATATTCAAATCGATTTATTTCATGATAATATTCCTGTATTTATGTCACTAGTACGCACTTTTTTAATAACGAGTACAACATTTAATATAGAAAATTATAGTAAGAGGGTGTTTATGATTGAATACAATGAATGCCAAATTGTTGAAAGTATTAGTATATGAAGTAAAAATTGGGGCATCCGAATTATTTGAGAGATTAATAAAACTGGTATATTACGTTATAATCAACTAAAAAAAGCATCCTTTTGAAATGTCAATTGGATGCTTTTACTTAATGTATATGTTACGAAATTGGTGTATATATTCTGAAGTAAACATATAATATTTTATTTGATCTGGGATGAAGTTTTAATGCCAGATTTTGTTTGTCATCGTTTTTTATAAAGAGGATCTCCTGTTATTTTTCCGTAGATTCTCTCTAATAAATTTAATTCTTTAGTAAACATAAATGATATGATAAACCCTATCATAACGATCAATCCACACGACATCATTACAATTTCTTTGGGACCGTTATTAATAAATCCATTAGGATCATTTTCACTTATAGCTGCTGGATTAATCCAGTACTTATTAACACCTGTTTCTTCAGTAACTGTATAATAAGTAATTGATTCTCTATTGATTACAGTCTCTATTATTTGATAGTAGTTTGAATTGCCTGTCGTCTCTACTGTAAGATGATTGTCAATTGTGTGTATTGTAAATTGTGTTGTATTTTCAGTGTTTCCATAAACCAATAAATGACGTTTACCATCTTTTAAATGATTTTCGAAATACAATCGTCCTTCTTCTTCTTCAAAGTTTATATACGAAAATCGATAATGGTCATTATAACCCTTTTGTAAAATAGCATGTCCATCATAGTTCTTACCTTTTTCTTCATATTTAAAATGAACACCATATTCATCACCGATAGCTTTTAAGGTGATTATTTCAACATCCTTTTCGAGATAGTCACTTAGTTCTTCTTTCAAATTTGTGTTTATGTCAACTGTATAAAAATGATTGTATAAGAGAAAAGCACCGACAATCGATAGTGTAATAATGATTAACCTAAGCATAAACTTCATAACAACCTCCCAACATATATATCAATAGAATCCTTCATTAAGATATTTCTAACTATAGATTATCATTAAAATTAGGAAGGTCTCAGTATCTACTTCAAATTGCTCTTTATTGTCATTAAAAGTACCGTATTGAGACCAGACTCTATTTGAATTGTTTGGATAAACTAAGTCCATAAAAATATTAACTTAGTATACTTGTGGTTTCTTTTATCCAAGTAAAAATAATAAATTGGAATTACTATATTAAGGATATATAATAACAATACAATAATAACGGATCATACGATGCAACATGAAAGGATTAACTATGAAAAAAATACTCATCACTGGTGGTGGTAGCGGTTTAGGATTTGAACTTTCAAAAGCATATGCAAAAGAAAATAATCATCTTATTCTAGTTGGCAGAAACAAAGAAAAGCTTGAACTTGCTGTTTCAGTAATAACTGATAAGGGTGGCGTTGCGGATTATATCATATGTGATATCACAGATATTAAATCCATTGAGTTATTAAAAAATACATTACAAAAAAAGTATCACACCATCAATTGTTTAATCAATAATGCTGGTATTGGTTATTTTGGTCCCATAGAAGAGCTCTCTCTTGATGAACTTGATCAGATGTTGTCCATTAATGTAAAAGGCACCATTTTGATGACTCAAACACTTTTACCACTTATAAACGAAAAAATTATCAATATCATCTCAACTGCTGGTTTAAAAGGAAAAATTAATGAAGCTGCTTATGTTGCCAGCAAATTTGCTGTACGAGGGTTTACTGAAAGTCTTCAAAAGGAACTTTCTATTAAAGTAACGGCAGTTTATATGGGAGGTATGGCAACTCCATTTTGGAATCATTCAACACATATCAAAGATAAAAGTCGATTAAAAAATCCATCTGATGTTGCAAAGGAAATCCTATCAAAAGATGATGGTCGATTAGAAATCATCATAGATTAAGGCGATGTTATAATTAGATTTGTAATACATAATCCAAAAGTTATAAAAAGAGCGTCTTTTGCTTAGACGCTCTTTTATCAATTGGATATTACTTTACACTATTAAATTTTCTCTGTTTGTTTACAACTTATTAATCTTGTAACAGCATCTCAACTATTTTTGTTGTATGATACCCATCTTCAAAAGTAACTAAGTTATTTGATTTACCATCTATAGCATTATAAAATGCATCTATCAACTCATATGTTGCGTCAACGGCTTCCGGAGTTACCAAAGTTTTATCACCGCCATTTAAAGTCATAAACAAATCTCTCCAGTTTAACATTTCAATCGATCCTTTTTCACCATAAATAGTCAACTTTAACTCTTCTTTTTGATTAACACCTGTTAAACCATTAAATACAAGTTTTATATTGTTTTCTAATTCACCTATTGCAACAATACCCGTTTCCGATTCTAAAGGATTCTCTGGATACTCAACAAATGACTGAAGATTATTGATCTCACCAAATGAGGATTGAAGCAACTGTATAAAGTGTGTGAATACTTCTCTGACAAACCCACCTTCTGCTTTAGTATTGATCCAGTTATTTTGTTGCCACGTTCTTGGCCATACTGGAAATACTGCAGTTAACTCAATTCTTTTTAAGTTTCCTAGAGTATTCTCAGTTAGTAATTTCTTTATCTGATTATAAGCATAACCATAGTATAAAGGGAAATTCATACCATGAACAACTTGACTCTCATTTGCTGCATTTAACATCTTTTTAGCTTCATCAATGCTACTGGCAAGTGGTTTTTCACACAGTACATGTTTGCCTGCTTTCATGACTTTTAACGCTATCTCATAATGGTATTTTGGAGGTACTGCGATATAAATCATATCGATTTCATCATTTCCAATTAGCTCGTCATAATGATCAACTGAGGTGAGTTCAAATTTTGTAGATATTTCTTTCATGCGATTTAAATCGACATCATAAACACCCACAATATTGGTTCTAGGATGTTTTATAAATGTATGAATCAATCGTTCTCCGATAGCTCCAAGTCCTATAATTCCTATACCTATTTTATTCATAATCATCCTTTCATCGTTTTAGAACTCTAATTTATAGAGAATATACTGTAAAATATTTAAAATTTATTCTAAATTCATATTTATTTCTGTAATCGAAGTATATCATGTGAATACTAGAAGTTCAAACACTCAGAGTATGATATCACTTGCTCTCATGTTACG
>JABXKX010000099.1 GCA_013619035.1 Peptostreptococcaceae bacterium | reverse complement strand
ATCGCTGATCCTGAAGCAAACATTATATTTGGTGCTGCACTGGATGCGAGTTTAACAGACGAAATTAGAGTAACGGTTATCGCTACTGGATTTGATGATGATGATGTGCTTTACTCTAAATTACCACAAATCGAAGAAAAAAAAGAAGAAGTTAAGGTAGTAGAAAAGCAAGTAGAAGCTGTGGAGCCTGTTGTTGAGCAAACTGAAGATGATAGTGACTTCGATATTCCTACTTTCTTAAGAAAGAAGAGATAAAGGAGGCTTTATGAAATGTCCTTATTGTGAGTTTGATGAATCTAAAGTTATCGACTCTCGACCGACTGATGAAGGTCATGTGATCAGAAGACGTCGTGAATGTTCGAAATGTAAGAATCGATTTACAACATATGAGAAAATTGAAGAAATTCCTTTGATTGTTGTAAAGAAAGATGGTACAAGAGAATCGTACAATAGACCTAAACTTATTAATGGACTGATTAGAGCGTGCGAAAAAAGACCTATTTCTATCGATATGATTGAAAAAATGATTGACGAAGTAGAACGTACCTTACATAATGAGTTAGAAAGAGAAATTCCTTCAGAACGAATTGGTGAATTAATCATGGAGAAACTAAAACTTCTTGATGAAGTTGCGTATGTCAGGTTTGCCAGTGTCTATAGACAGTTTAAGGATTTGAATACTTTTAAAGATGAGCTGACTAAGCTTTTAAACGAAAAGAAGATATAAAACCTCAGGTTTTGAGTATAAAAAGCCATTACTTTTAAAGTGATGGCTTATTTTCTTGACGAAAAGGGTATCAACATGTATTATTGTAATGTTGAAGAGGTGACTTATGGAAAAGAATTATGCTACAAAAGATAAAAATAAAATTATTATAATTGAAAAAGACTCAATAGCTGAAGAATTAGGTTTAGAAGTTGGAGATCGTTTAACGAAAATCAATGGGAAACCAATCAATGATATTATTGACTACTTTTATCAACTGGCTGACGAATACGTTGAAGTAGAAGTTGAAAAAGTAAATGGTGAAGTTTGGCTACTTGAAATAGATAAAGAATGTTATGAAGAATTAGGTGTTGAATTCGAAAATCCGATTATGGACAAGGCAAATAGTTGTTCGAATAATTGTGTGTTCTGTTTTATTGATCAAATGCCAAAAGGCATGCGTGAGACACTTTATTTTAAAGATGATGATTCTAGATTGTCATTCTTACAAGGTAACTTTGTTACGTTAACCAATTTGAAACAACAAGATTTAGAACGAATTGTAGAATATAGAATCAGTCCATTGAATGTTTCTATTCATGCAACTGATCCAGATGTGAGACGATTGATGCTTAATAATAAATTCGCTGGTAATGTTTTGGAGCGTCTGAGTTATTTAATAGAAAATGATATTGAAGTGAATGGACAGATTGTATTATGTCCTGGTTACAATGACAAAGAGAATTTAGACAAAACACTAAGAGACTTATATGCTTTGTCTTCTAATTTAAAAAGTGTTGCCATTGTACCTGTGGGTATAACCAAGTATAGAGAGGGTTTAAAACCTTTAACAGTCTTTGATCAAGTTTCTGCTAAAGAAGCGATTGATCAAGTGAATGTATTACAACAAGAGTTCTTAAAAGAATCTGGTTCTAGATTTGCTTTCTTATCAGATGAGTTTTATATGATAGCGGGTGAAGCACTTCCCGGCTATGATGATTATGAAGGTTTTATTCAACTTGAAAATGGTGTAGGTTTGATGAAAAAGTTCGAATTTGAACTCGATCAAGCATTAACACAGGAGTTATCAGTATCAAACATACCATCAACGACTATTTTCACAGGCTCATCAGCTTATGAATTTATGAAAGAGATGGTTGGTAAAATAAATAATAAATATCCGTCACTCGATGTGGAAGTGATTAAAGTAATGAATGACTTTTTTGGTCATACCATTACAGTAGCAGGACTATTAACTGCTGGAGATATTATAAATAAAAGTAAAGATCATGTTCTTAAAGAACATGTATTAATTCCAGAAGTCATGTTACGCACTGGAGAACCTATTTTCTTAGACGATGTGACTCTAACAGAGTTTGAAAAGCGTTTAGGCAAATCGGTTTATGTAACAAAAGTAGAAGGTCAAGATTTTCTTGATCAAATATTAGGGAGGAAATTATGTCAAAACCAATAGTAGCAGTAGTAGGGCGTCCGAATGTTGGCAAATCGACATTTTTTAATCGCATCGCAGGACAAAGAATTTCTATTGTAGAAGATACACCTGGTGTAACAAGAGATAGAGTTTATGCAGATGTGAATTGGTTAAGTCACGATTTTGTTATGATAGATACAGGTGGTATTGAGCCACAGTCAACAGATATTATTATGTCTCAAATGAGAGATCAAGCACAGGTTGCAATTGATACAGCAGATGTTATTGTATTCATGGTAGATGGTAGAGAAGAATTTACATCTGCAGATGAAGAAATTGCAATGATGTTAAGAAAAGCTAAAAAGCCGATTGTATTGACTGTAAATAAAATGGATCAGTCTGTAGTGCCAGATACAATTTATGATTTTTACAACTTAGGATTAGGTGAACCAATTCCAATTTCTTCAGTTAATGCTCTAAACTTAGGTGATTTACTTGATATTATTGTTGAGCATTTCAAAGACATTGAAGTGGAAGAAGAAGATGAAGACTTAATAAAAGTAGCTTTAATTGGTAAGCCTAATGCAGGTAAATCATCATTGGTAAATAGCTTCTTAGGTGAAAATCGTGTAATTGTAAGTGAAATTGCCGGTACAACTCGTGATGCGATTGATACACCTTTTGAAAGAAACGGTCAAAAATATACCTTGATTGATACAGCTGGTTTAAGAAGAAAAAGTAGAGTCAATGAAAATATTGAAAGATATTCTATTCTTAGAGCTTTGGCTGCCATTGAAAGAAGTAATGTTTGTATCGTTGTAATTGATGCAACAGAAGGTGTTACTGAGCAGGATAAAAAAGTAGCGGGTTATGCTCATGAAGCGGGTCGTGCTATAATAATCGCTGTTAACAAATGGGACTTAGTTGAGAAAGACAACTATACTTATAAACAATTTGAAACTGAAGTTAGAAACGAATTGGCATTTATGACGTATGCACCAATTATGTTTGTTTCAGCGCTTACCAATCAAAGATTGGACAAATTGTTGGATATGGTAATCCACGTTTCTAATCAGAACTCACTAAGAGTTTCAACTGGATTATTAAATGATATCATCAATGATGCAATCTTGTTGAATCAACCACCATCTGATAAAGGTAAGAGACTTAAGATTTACTACATGACTCAATCATCAGTGAACCCACCGACGTTTGTGACATTTGTTAATGATAAAGAATTGGCTCACTTCTCATATATGAGATATTTAGAGAACCAGATAAGAAGAAACTTTGTCTTTGAAGGTACACCAATTGTTATGAAAGTTAGACAAAAAAAATCTACAATTTATGATTCGTAAAAAATATAAAATCCTCTTTTGGTTGATACTCAACTGAGAGAGGATTTTTAAATATAATGAAATCCTAAAGGCTGTAGATTAGGACCTTGTCATATGATATAATTTACTTGTGTAACTTTATGAAGAAAGGAAAAAAATATGAAAATTTCATTTATTGGTGCTGGCAGTTGGGGTACGGCACTTAGTATCGTTGTTGCTGACAATGGTCATGATATAAAAATATGGGACAGAGAGCCTGAACATATAAAAGCCATGCAAGAGACTAGAAGAAATGATAAGTATCTTGGAGGTGTTGTATTACCTGATAATATAGAACCAACTTCAGATGTGAAGTATTGTTTAGAAGATGCAGATGTATTGGTTATTGCAGTTGCTTCCCAAGCATACCGTGCAGTGCTGACAAGTCATGGTCAGTATATTTCAGATAAGACGGTTATCGTCAATGTGGCAAAAGGTATCGAAAACGGCACGTTACTTAGAATTTCTGAAGTCATCGCTGAATTTAAACCGAACAATCCATTTGTTGTATTATCAGGACCTTCTCATGCAGAAGAGGTCAGTCGCAGATTACCAACAACATTGGTCTCTGCTTCTAAATCAAAAGAAACTGCTGAATTGGTTCAGGATTTATTCTCTACAAACTATTTGAGAGTGTATACCAATCCCGATGTTGTGGGTGTAGAATTAGGTGGTGCTTTAAAAAACATAATTGCATTAGCAGCTGGAATAACTGATGGAATGGGTTTTGGAGACAATGCAAAAGCAGCTCTAATGACACGTGGTATGAAAGAAATTACAAGACTGGGTTTGTTATTAGGTGCAAAAGATGAAACCTTTACAGGTTTAGCTGGTGTTGGCGATTTAATTGTAACCTGTACCAGTATGCATAGTCGTAATAGACGTTGTGGTATTTTAATTGGAGAAGGTTTAACAAGAACTGAAGCTCAAGATAAAGTCGGTATGGTCGTAGAAGGTATTTATGCGACAAAAGCTGCTTATGATCTTGCTAAAAAACTAGAAGTAGAGATGCCGATAGTGGATCAATTGTATGCTGTACTCTATGAAGGGGCAGATGCTAAGGATGCTGTGAGGAATTTGATGTTACGTGCTAGAAAACATGAGATGGAAGAAGTATCAAATATAGTTTGGGAGTAATATATGTCGGAGAAATCCAGACGCAGGAAAAAGAAAATAAGAGTCAAAGGTATCATACGGCTCTTGATTATTATAGTGATTATTGTATTTGTTATCTATAAGTTAATTCAAGGTAACTTTTCAAAAGAAGAAATATCCTATGCGCTCTCATATGATGAAATCAATGTAAGAGACAGTTACAGAGCGTTGATTCTTCGTAAGGAACATATACTTAAATCGAGCAGTTCAGGTACCGTTGTTCAAGTTGCCAATGATGGTGAACGTGTGAAAAGAAATCAACGTATTATGGATATTTCAAAAGACGAGTCCATTGAAGTTGTTTCATCAGAAGTTGTTTCAGCTCAGACGAGTATAGAAATAGAAAAGTATAATATGCAACAGGTTGAAACAGAAATTGAAACACTGAAAAGTGAAATCTCTGAAAAAATACATATGAAATCTTATGATGAAATTAAAAGTTTGTCTCTTGAGTTAGAAGCTAAGATTCAGAGAAGACTGTTAATGGAAGAAGGCATCAGTGATGAAACATACAATGAAAGTGAAGTGGGTTCTGGTGAACTGACCATTGGAGAAAGTGCACCGATACAAACACCGCTGGCTGGCATATTAACTTATTATATCGATGGGTATGAAACTGATCTGACATATGCCAATATCATCAATATTGCTTTAGATGATGTGATGTCGTTGTCGATACCACCTTATATTGCATCACAAGGGATTGTACAATCCGGTGATGCACTGTGTAAGATTATCGATGACGAATATTATTATTTGATTATACTCGTAGATCCAGGAGATCAAAACCTGTATGATTTAAGTGAGGATTTAGTTATTAATGTCGGCACACAGACGGTTAAAGGATTTATTGCTGAGTTGATACCAACTGAATCTAAAGTAGCAGTTGCTATAAAAGTAGAATCTTACATCGATAACTTCTATAAAGATCGATTTGTAGATATCAGTATTACTCAAGAAACGCATAGGGGTTTGACCATTAAAACGTCATCACTGGTTAAAGACGAAAACAATCAATGGGGTGTTTATATCGTTGATAAATATAAGAAAGTTAGTTTTAAACCTGTCAAAATCATTGTGCATCAAGGCGATACAGCAATTGTAAAAGAAGATGCGTTTTATGAATTTGTAGATGATAAAAATGTTAGAATAGATACAGTGGGCTTCTTTGATCAGGTTTTAGTACATGGTGAGAAGTATTTACCTGGTGATACTATCGATTAGGAGAGAGTATGGATTATTTAGAAGAAAATTTAAATGACATAGAAATAAGAATACAAAACGCTTGTAATAAAGCAGGCAGAAGTAGAGATGATGTACAATTAATTGCTGTTTCAAAAACAGTTGAAGCAGATGTAATGAATGCTTCAATTGATGCAGGTGTTACGGATTTAGGTGAAAGTAAAGTTCAAGAAATCAGAAGGAAATACGATGATGTAAAAGATGCAAAATGGCATTTGATTGGACATTTGCAAACCAATAAAGTGAAATATATTATTGATAAAGTAGATTTAATACACTCTGTTGATAGTTTGAAACTTGCTGAAGCAATTAGTAAAAAGGCAGAAGCACATAATAAAAACATGTCTATTCTATTACAAGTAGATATGGCAAAAGAAACATCTAAATTTGGTATGGCATCAGAGGATGTGACATCACTGATAGAGAATATTTTAATGTTACCTAATCTTATTGTTGAAGGGTTGATGTTTATAGCGCCTTTTGCAGCTGATCCAGAAGAGGTACGCATTTATTTTAAGAACATGAAAAGGTTATTTGATGAAATCCAAGAAAGTATGTCGCATGAGCAGTTAAAAATGAAACATCTTTCAATGGGTATGACCAATGACTTCGAAGTTGCAATTGAAGAAGGTGCTACGCTGCTAAGAGTGGGTACAGGTGTTTACGGGAAAAGAGATTATATTTAAGGAGATTGGGATGTCGGATAATATTTGGAAAAAGATGAAGTTCTTTGTATTAGGTGATGAAGACCGTTATGAAGAGGATTATGAAGAAGAAATTGAAGAATCTGTAGTAACGAGTGATGAAGAGGACGATGAAGACCGTAATTTTGTTACGGACGCTTATGTGAGACCGAGGACTAATTTAGTGGATATTAAAAATAATAACAATGCAAATCAATTGAAAGTTATAGTTTATAAGCCAACACAGTATTCTGATGCCGAACAAATCGTAAAAAATCTAAAATTAAAAAAACCTGTAGTGGTTAATTTAGAAGAAGTAGAAGTAGAACTAGCAAGAAAAATATTTAATTTCTGTAGTGGTGCAATTTGTGCTTTAGATGGAGAAATGAGAAAAATCTCAAAAGAAATCTTCATTTTAGCACCAAATAATGTAACCTTAGATGCAGAAAAATCACAAGATTCTGCAGATACAGATGCAGATAAGACCTTTGACTGGAGACGATAAGTATGAGTTTAATTTTTCAAGTTTTAAATGCATTCATCTATGTATTGATGATGCTTATGTTTGCGCGAGCTATTAGTTCGTGGTTTGTAAAAGATCTATCTAACCCAATTATTAAATTTTTATTTGAAGTAACAGAGCCGATGATTTCACCTGTAAGAAATTTATTACAGAAGATGGGTATTGGCGGCGGTACGTTTGACTTCTCATTTATTATCGTTTATCTGATTTTGATTGTTTTACAAGAAGTGGTTGTTGGGTTGATATAGTGAATAAAGAAGACGTACTACGTCAACTGAAGATTTATGACGCTGAACAATTGCCAAAACTTAAACGGATTATAGACATTCTAAATCAAGTGATGAAAAGTTATGAAGTTGTTTCAACTGATTTTCTTTCGCCGGATATTCAAGGGTATATTAAATCTATCTGTTTTCATTATCCAGATTTAAAATATACTTTAGAGGGTGGTTATGACGATGCAGAATATAAAAAAATGATTGTGTATCCTGATTATTTAGAATCTGTAGAGTCTGACTTATCTATAGTCGATATAACCTATCATGAAAAATATGGCGATGTGAGCCATAGAGATGTTTTAGGTGCTGTGTTAGGGCTAGGACTTAAACGTGAGGTTATAGGGGATATTTTATTGGAAAACGGACATGTTCAAGTCATGACATCTGATCATGTGGCAACGTTTTTACTATCACATCTCACAAAAGTTGGACGAGTAACAGTTTCGACTGATCTTGTAGATAAAGATCACTTGATTGAAAAGGTAGAATCCATACAATGGATTCATACCACTGTTAAGAGTTTAAGGTTAGATGCGATTATAGCGAGTGGATTTAATCTCTCTAGATCTAAAGCCGTAGATTTAATAAAAGCTGAACGGGTGAAATTAAATCATAATGTTTCGATACAAACTTCAAAAGAACTTTCTGAAGGAGATTTGATTTCTGTGAAGGGCAAAGGACGTATCAAAATAGATTCAATCAATGGACTGACTAAAAAAGAACGTTATAAGGTTGATATAAAAAAGTATATTTAGGGAGGTACTATGTTAACACCAAATGATATAGCAGGCAAAAGTTTTGCAAAAGCGCTCAATGGTTATAATAGAGCTGAAGTAGATGAGTTTTTAGATAAAATATCTGAACATCTCGAAGCGACGATTCGTGAATCTGACTATTTGAAAAGTCAGGTAACAGAATCTGAAATGAAGTTAACAGAATATCAAAACCAAGAAGAATCTTTAAAAGATGCGTTATTAGTTGCTCAGATTACATCTAATGATATGAAGAAGAAAGCAGCAGAAGAGGCTAAAAGAGTTGTATCTACTGCTGAAGCTGAAGCCAATAAAATTATGAAAATTGCAGATACTGAAGCTGAAGAAACACGCTTACGAGCAAAAGCAGATGCGGATAAGAATATTGATCAAGCAAAACATGATTATAAAGAAATCTTAAATGCCGTTGAAGACCTAAAAAAAGACTATATGGACTTCAAAGAAAAGTATCAATATATTCTAAGAGAACAAATTGATGTTTTAGATCGATTAGTCGTTGAAGATGAGTTGACGGACGATTAAATTTCAGTTATAATGCATATATTAATAGAGACGTAGACGAAGATAGACTTTTAATGATGTTCTAAGAGAGCTGATGGCAGGTGTGAATCAGTAACATGTTAAAATGGATGATCACTTCCGAGTTGTAAGGATGAATTAAGTAGTTCTTTCCGGTTTAAAACCGATATCATTAAATGAAGAGGCTTTATGCAACTTGGGTGGTACCGCGGAAATATTTCGTCCCTTGACTTACGTCAAGGGATTTTTTAATACCTTGATGAGGTATTTAGTCAGGGGATTTTTTAATACCCTGAAAGGGCATTTGGTCGAGGGATTTTATAATACTCTGAAAGGGCGTTTGGTCGAGGGATTTTTAATACCTTGATGAGACATTTGGTTAGGAGATTTACTAGTTCAATAAAGCGTTTAAAAGGAGAGAGAGTATGTCGAAGTATAACGAACTTTCTAATAAGAAGATCTTTGAAACAGAAAAAGAGATCGCAAGTTATTGGGAGAATATCGATCTTTTACATCTAAGTGTAGAAGAAAGATCAGAAGAGAAAAATTTTGTATTTTATGATGGCCCACCAACAGCAAATGGTAAGCCGGGAATTCACCATGTTATTTCAAGAGCGCTTAAAGATAGTGTTTGTCGTTATAAAACAATGAATGGCTATAGAGTAAAAAGAAAAGCTGGTTGGGATACACATGGATTACCTGTAGAGATTGAAGTAGAAAAGAAGTTAAGTCTTAACAATAAAACTGAAATTGAGAAATATGGATTAGCAAACTTTAACGATAAATGTCGTGAGTCTGTATTTGAATACGAGTCTCAATGGAAAGAGATGACAAAACGTATGGCTTATTTGATCGACTTGGATAACCCGTATATTACTTTAGATAATAATTACATTGAATCTGTATGGTGGATCTTAGATCAGTTCAATAAACAAGATTACATCTATGAAGGTCATAAGATTTTACCTTACTGTACAAGATGTGGTACTGGACTTGCTTCGCATGAAGTGGCTCAAGGTTATCAAGAAATCAAATCACAAACATTGACTGCTAAGTTTAAACGTGTTGACGCTGATGAGTATTTCTTAGTTTGGACAACAACACCTTGGACATTACCATCAAATGTAGCTTTAGCAGTACATCCAAAGGAAACGTACATCAAAGCTAAACAAAATGATGAAGTATTTATTATTGAGAAGAAATTAGCATCACAAGTAATGGGTGCTGAGTATGAAATATTAGAAGAAATGAAAGGTACAGATCTTGAGCATATTGAGTATGAGCAACTCTTACCATTCGTTAAAGCGGATAAAAAAGGTTTCTATGTAACATTAGCTGATTTTGTTACTACTGAAGATGGTACTGGTATTGTACATATCGCACCTGCATTTGGTGAGGATGACTACAATGTTGGTAGAAAATATGATTTGCCGGTACTTCAACCAGTTGGTGAAGATGGTAAATTTACAACTACACCTTGGGAAGGTAAGTTTGTAATGGATGCTGATTTAGACATTACGATTTACTTAGGTGAACAAAATAAGGTATACAAAAAAGAAAAAATGATGCATAACTATCCACATTGCTGGAGATGTAATACACCGTTATTATACTATGCTAAGCCAAGCTGGTATATTGAAATGACAAGACTGAAAGAACAGTTAATTGAAAACAACAATACAGTTAATTGGTTCCCGAATTATGTTGGTGAAAAACGTTTTGGTAACTGGTTAGAGAATCTAAATGACTGGGCAATTTCTAGAACAAGATACTGGGGTACACCACTTCCAATTTGGAAATGTGACTGTGGACATAAAACATCAGTTGGATCAAGAGCTGAGTTAATTGAAAGAGCGATTGAAGACATTGATGAGACTATTGATCTTCATAGACCACATGTGGACAATATTCATTTCAAATGTGATAAATGTGATGGTACAATGACAAGAACTGTGGAAGTTATTGACTGTTGGTTTGATTCAGGGGCAATGCCTTTTGCTCAACATCATTACCCGTTTGAAAACAAAGAGAACTTTGATTCTTTATTCCCAGCTGATTTCATCTGTGAAGGTATTGACCAAACAAGAGGTTGGTATTACTCATTACTTGCAATTGCTACATTTGTTAAAGGTGCTTCACCGTATAAAAATGTTTTAGTAAATGACCTGATCTTGGATAAATTCGGTAAAAAAATGTCTAAATCAAAAGGTAATGGTGTGGATCCGTTTGAATTATTCGATAAGTATGGCGCTGATGTTGTAAGATGGTACTTATACTATGGATCTCCAGCATGGACTCCAACTAAATTTGACGAAGAGGGCGTTCAAGAAGTTGAAAGTAAATTCTTCAGAACGATTAAGAATGTTTATAACTTCTTCACATTATATGCCAATACAGATGGTATCAATGTAAAAGATTTCTACGTTGAGCCTCAAGATAGACCAGAGCTTGATAGATGGATTTTATCTAAATTAAATAATGTGATTAAGAATGCTAGAAAAGATATGGATGTCTTTGATACAACAAGAGTTGTAAGAGGATTACAAGAGTTTGTTAATGAAGATCTTTCTAACTGGTACATCAGAAGATCAAGAAGACGTTTCTGGGATTCTGAATTAACAGAAGATAAAAAAGCAGTATACAACACAACTCATGAAGTACTTGTTACAATTTGTGAGTTAGCTGCACCATTTGCACCGTACTTAACAGAAGAAATCTATAGAAATCTTACTGGGGAAAGATCGGTACATTTAGCACTTTATCCTGAAACTAACGAGGCATTGATCAATCCAAGAACAGAAGAGAGAATGGATCTTATCAAATCGCTTGTAACACTTGGTAGAGCAGCTAGAGAATCTGTAAAGATTAAAGTACGTCAACCGATTGCTCATGTGATGTTAGATGGTAAATACAAATCAGTTATCGAAGATTTATCTGATCTGATCATGGAAGAATTAAATGTTAAAGAAGTACAATTTGTTAGTAACTTAGATGAGTATATGAACTTCTCATTAAAGCCGAACTTCAAAACTGCTGGACCGATCTTAGGTAAAAAGGTAGGTATGTTGGGTAAAGCTCTTGGTTCAATGGATGCTTTTACTACAGCGATGAAATTAGAGGCTGGTGAGTCAATTGCTGTAGATCTTGGTGGAGAGGAATTTGAAATCAACAACGAGGTGGTTATGGTTTCTATTTCAGCTAAAGAAGGTTTTACAGTAAGAATGGAAAACAACTTATTTATTATCTTAGATACGAACTTAACTGAAGAACTTATTCAGGAAGGTTATGCTAGAGAAATTATCTCTAGAATCCAGCAGTTAAGAAAGTCACACGACTTCGAAATGATGGATAATATTAAGATTGAATACAACTCTTCAGATGAATTTGTAAAAGCAGTTGAACTTCATAAGGATTATATTATGGATGAAACACTTGCAAAAGAACTTATAAGAGTAGAAAGCAACACATTCGAAACATACAAATTAAATGGACATGATACAGCTATTCATGTAACAAAGTTATAAAAGTGAGTCAGAGGATACCCTCTGACTCTTCCATTGTTTTTGTTTTTCCGATATAATCTAAAAAGTGGAGGCAACATGACTATGATTGAAATTATTGTAAAAGAGAATAAAAGGATCGATGCTATTATTTCTAATGAAATAGAAGATCTTTCAAGATCTTATGTTCAAAAATTATTAGAAGATGGACAAGTGACTGTAAATGGTAAAGTGATAACATCTAAAAAACTGAAATTAAATGTAGATGATGTTATTTCATTAGAGATACCAGAACCCGAAGTTTTAGAAGTATTAGCAGAAGATATACCACTCGAGATTGTTTATGAAGATGATGAGGTGATGATCATCAATAAACCGATTGGTATGGTTGTACATCCGGCACCTGGGAATTATACAGGTACGCTTGTAAATGCTTTGATGTTCCATAGTGAAAAGTTATCATCGATTAACGGTATTGTTCGTCCGGGAATCGTGCATAGAATTGATAAAGATACATCAGGTCTATTGATGATTGCAAAAACAAACAATGCTCATAAAAGCCTTGCTGCACAGCTAAAAGCGCATACTATAAATAGAAAATATGTAGCCATAGTACATGGACGTATAGGTTCTGAAACAGGAACTGTTAATGCACCGATAGGTAGAAGTGCTAAAGATAGACTGAAAATGACAGTGACTGAGAGAAATGGTAAAGAAGCGGTCACTCATTTTACAGTACTTGAAAGATTTAATAACTATACCATGATTGAGTGTCAACTTGAAACAGGGCGTACGCATCAAATCAGAGTGCATATGGCTTATATTGGTCACCCTTTATTAGGCGATCAGACCTATGGTGTTAAAAAGCCTAAAATTAAAAATAATGGTCAACTCTTACACGCTAAATTACTAGGATTTATTCATCCTACAAGTGGTGAGTATATGGAATTTGAATTAAAAACGCCAGAAGTATTTGATATCATGATAAAAAAAATAAAAGGTGTAGAACTGGGAGGATAACATGCAATTTAAAGCTTTAATTATGGATGGAAAAGCAATATCTCGATCGATGACGCGTATCGCTCATGAGATTATTGAACATAATAAAGGTGTAGAGGATGTTGTTATTGTTGGTATACATTCAAGAGGTGTACCTTTAGCAGAACAACTTGCTGATAAAATCACTGAGATTGAAGGCAAGGCAGTACAAGTGGCTACTTTGGATATTACTCAATACCGAGATGATATTACTGAAGCAGAAAAAGATGCTAAAAAAGGTAAGTTTGATAGTTCTTTAGCAAAATTTGATGTTAGAAATAAACAAGTTGTTTTAGTAGATGATGTATTGTATACAGGTAGAACCGTAAGAGCTGCACTTGATGCGGTGATGGAAATTGGTAGACCGATCTCCATTCAATTAGCAGTCTTAGTTGATAGAGGACATAGGGAGCTACCAATACGTCCAGATTATGTTGGAAAGAATGTACCGACCTCAGGTAAAGAGATTGTAAAAGTACATCTTAAAGATGTTGATGGAATTGATGAAGTGGTTATTTATAGCGTTTAGAAAAATGTTACTACCCAATGAAAATTGGGTAGTTTTTTTATAAGGAAAATAGGGAACGTTTTCCCGCCGAATTAACTGAATATTTACGCAACATCGGTTTTAATTTGTAAGAAAAAGGTTATAATGAGATAAAAGAGGGGTGGATATGATAAAAAGATTATTAAAAAGAAATGCGTTGGATATTTACTTATACAATAAAGGCGAAAACTTTAAAAGTTATGAAGTGATGGGAGCGCATTTAAGGACAAGAGATAAACAGCCAGGGGTCGAATTTACAGTATGGGCACCACGTGCAAAACAAGTCAGTTTAGTAGGAGATTTTAATGACTGGGATATACATGATATGCCAATGATACCTGTAGAGGATACAGGTCTGTGGCATATTTTTGTACCAGGATTAAATGAATTTACTTTATATAAATATGCTGTTTGTGATCATCATGATCATGTGGTATTAAAAGCAGATCCTTTTGCTTTCTATTCAGAGGTGAAACCACAAACCGCTTCTAGAGTTTATGATCTAAAAGGCTATAAATGGCAAGATCAAACTTGGATGAAAAAAAGAAAAGCATATGACCCGTTTAAGTCACCTTTAAATGTCTACGAAGTTCATTTGGGATCTTGGGATCACTTTGAAGAAGGTTATATGACTTATCATCAACTTAAAGATGATTTGATTCCTTATGTAAAAGACAATGGTTATACACATATTGAGATTATGCCACTTACCGAACATCCGTATGATGGCTCTTGGGGCTATCAGGCAACAGGTTATTTTAGTATGACCTCGAGGTACGGTACACCTAAAGATTTTATGGAGTTTGTTGATGCTTGTCATAAAGCTGGAATTGGTGTCATTATGGATTGGGTACCTTGTCACTTCTGCAATGATGCACATGGTCTTAGACGATTTGATGGAACAGAAACCTTTGAACATACAGATCCGAAATTTGCAGATAATGAGTTGTGGGGTACCACTAACTTTGATTATTCTAAAACACAAGTTCAATCCTTCTTAATTTCGAATGCTATGTTCTTTTTAGAGAAGTTTCATATAGATGGTATTAGAGTGGATGCGGTAGCGTTTATGTTATATCAAGGTTACACAACTCATCAAAGTGAAGTCAATGACAATGCTGTGAAGTTTTTACAAAAATTAAACAAAGAAGTCTTTAAAAGACATCCTGATGTTTTAATGATTGCAGAAGAGTCAAGTGCTTGGCCTATGGTAACAGCACCAATTCATGATGGTGGATTAGGCTTTAATTTCAAATGGAATATGGGTTGGATGAACGATATGCTTGAATATATGGAAATGTCATATGAAGATAGGCATAACAATCATCAGGCGATTACATTTTCAGTGATGTATGCATTTACTGAAAACTTTATATTACCACTGTCACATGATGAAGTGGTTCATGGCAAAAAATCACTCTTAAATAAAATGCCAGGCGACTACTGGCAAAAATTTGCTAACTTAAGAATGTTCTTAGGATATATGTATGCTTATCCTGGAAAAAAACTGGTTTTCATGGGTGGTGAAATTGGTCAATATATCGAGTGGGATTATGAAAGACCTATCGATTGGTTCTTAAAAGACTATGACAATCATCAGTTGATGCAAGATTGTGCAAAAGACTTAAACCACTTTTATAGAGAAGAAAATGCCTTTTATCATTTAGATGATCAGTATAAAGGGTTTGAATGGATAGATTATGCCAATAATGAACAAAGTATTATTTCCTTTGTTAGAAATGGGGAAGATGGAGAACACATATTAGTTGTTTGTAATTTCACACCTGAAGTTTATAGCAGTTTTGGGTTAGGTGTGCCTTATATGGGTACATATAAAGAGGTGTTTAATACAGACGATAAAAAATATGGTGGCTCAGGTTATGCAACTCAAAAAGAGTTTGTTTCTGTCAAGACAACAAGACATGGACGACCTCAATCAATTATGGTTGATATAGCACCCTTAGCAACAATGTACTTTAAGTACGAACAGACGGAGGAGAGTGAGAATGATAAGATTTAGGAAAGAAATGATTGGTATGATTCTAGCTGGTGGTCAAGGTTCTAGATTAAAAGAAATGACACATCATAATGCAAAACCAGCGGTACCATTCGGTGGCAAGTATAGAATAATTGATTTTGCACTCAGTAACTGTGCAAACTCTGAAATAGATACCGTAGGCATATTAACTCAGTATGAACCTTATGTGCTTAATTCGCATATTGGTATTGGTAGTCCATGGGATTTAGATAGACAACATGGTGGTGTAAGAGTTTTACCTCCATATCACAATTTGTCGGGTGGTAGATGGTATAAAGGTACAGCGAATGCAATTTATGAAAACATTTCATTTATTGATCGATATGAACCAAAATATGTTTTGATACTGTCAGGGGACCATATTTACAATATGGATTATTCGAAGATGCTTGCTTTTCATAAAAAGAAGAAAGCAGAAGTCACTATCGCAGTGAAACGTGTTTCTATGGAAGAAGCAACGCGTTTTGGAATTTTGAGTGCTGATGAAACCGGTCGTATATATGATTTTTCTGAAAAACCTGCAGAACCTAAAACGACTACAGCATCAATGGGTATCTATATTTTCGATTGGAAACTCTTAAGAGAAACACTTATGGATGATGAAAAAGATGACTCATCAGATAATGATTTTGGTGGAAATATTATTCCGAATCTTTTAAATGACAATGCAGATTTATTTGCTTATGAATTTGACGGGTATTGGCGTGATGTTGGTACTGTAGAAAGTTTGTGGGAAGCGAATATGGATCTTCTAGATCAGGAATCAGATCTTGATTTATTTGATAAAGATTGGCGTGTCTATTCAGCTAATACCATTAGCCCGCCACAATTTATAGCCCCTACAGCAAACGTTGAATCATCGATTGTCAATGATGGTTGTATCATAGAAGGTAATGTAAAGAAATCAATTATTTCCACAAAAGTTAAAATTGGAAAAAACTCAACGATAACGGAGTCTGTTATTATGCCAGATGCCGTTATAGAAGAAGACGTTGTTCTTTATAAGACGATTGTCTTAAATGATGTTGTGGTTAAGGCCAATACCGTTATTGAGGGTAGTGAGGGAAATATTATTATCGTCAGTGGAGATAAGGAGTAAGTTATGAATGAAATGATGGGCATTATAAATTTAAGTGCATCTACAGATAAATTAAAAAACCTAACAGAAATAAGAACCATTGGATCGATACCAATTGGCGGGAGATATAGAGTAATTGATTTTACGTTGTCTAATATGGTTAACAGTGGTATCGGTAATATCGCTATTTGTACACAAGGGAAAGCAAGATCGTTGTACGATCATATTGGTTCGGGTAAGTATTGGGACTTGGATAGAAAAAAAGATGGTTTATTCTATTTTCATCCAGAAGCATCCTCTATAGATATTGTACAGAAAAAAGGCGATATCGAGATATTTAATTCCATGTTGAGTTACATAAAAAAATCCAAACAACCCTATGTTTTTCTGTCGAGATCATATATGATTTGCAATGTTGATTACAGTGAGATGTTAGAATACCATAAAGAATCAGGTTCGGATATTACTATTATGTACAAACGTATGAACAATAATGTGAGACGATTTGTAGATTGTGATGCCATTAATATTGATGAAAATGATGATATTGTTAGTATCGGTACAAACTTAGGTAAGAAAAAATATTACAATGTGTCTCTGGAAATGTATTTGATGAAGAGAGAACTTTTGATTGATATCATTGAAGAATCAATTCATTTAGGTGATGTGGATTTCTTAAAACAATGTATTTTCAAACAACTGGGTGAGTTAAAAGTCAAAGGGTTTGCTTTTGATGGTTATTTGGCATGTATCAACTCAATACAAAATTATTATAGAACCAATATGGATATGTTGATGCCAGAAGTTCAAGCGGAATTATTTGATGCCAACGGCTTAATTTATACAAAGATAAAAGATGAACCCTCTACATATTATGCAGATGATTCTTATACAGCCAATGCGCTTGTCAGTTCAGGTTGTATCATAGAAGGTATTGTCGAAAATTCGATTTTATCAAGAGGTGTACATGTCAAAAAAGGCGCTATTGTTAGAAACTCAGTGGTCATGCAAAACTGTGTTATTAATGAAACCGCCAATATTAACTATATGATATTAGATAAAAATGTAGAAATTA
>JABXKX010000523.1 GCA_013619035.1 Peptostreptococcaceae bacterium | reverse complement strand
GAAAAATACATTAGAAGAGTCATTTAAATTAGTAAAAAGCAACAATTTAATATCAAACCTTGAGACAATCTATGCAAAAATTCCTAGCGGTGAGTGTAATGGTTGTGCAAAATGTTGTATGGAATCGGTACATGCATTTTATATTGAGTTTTTAAATATCTATGATTATGTCATCCAACATGATTTATTGGAAAGTGTAATGGAAAAAGTTGAAGACCATTATTTCAATGAATTGGTTGAAGTCAAGCCCTGTCCTTTTTTAAAAGATGATAAAACATGTTTAATCTATCCAGTAAGACCTTTAGTCTGTAGATTATTTGGTCATGCAACAAAAGAAGTACATGAGTCAAACTATAAGAATATTTTAGAACAAAATAAAGCTGCTGATGACTATTTTTTTGAAAATTATGGCGTACACTTAAATGAAGAAGTTGTTTTGCATAAAATTGAATATTGCGAACAATTTTATTGTGAAAAACCTATAACTGAAAACACAAAACATGAAATGATTGATGATATGTTCATGATTGACACGCAATTTTTAATGGAAGACATTTTACCGGAAGACATGCTAAACATGAGTATTACCAACTGGTTCATCTACACTAAATATACTGAGGAAGAAGCTTCTGAGAAAAGAATTTCCCACTTAACAAATGGTAAATAATAGGTTCACTAATCGTAAATAAAACCCATTGACAATATATAATAAAACCTGTATAATTATTGAATTTTCAGATAATTAATGGTATAATAACTCTAGATATATTAAAGGGGTGATTATATTGGCAACAAGGGCAACTTTAGGCAGTATCAGGAAACGTGTAGAGGCAAACATTGGTCAAGACGTAACATTGAGAACACATAGTGGTCGGAAGAAGTATTACACCAAACAGGGTAGGGTTATCGCAACTTATCCAAGTATATTTGTAGTGAATATTGACTGTGGCAAAGAATCAGAAAGACATGTATCATATACATATTCAGATTTATTAACATCAACAGTTGAAATCACAGTAGATGAAACAAAACAAGGGTTATTAGCTTAGACTTTCAGTATGAAAGTCTTTTTACTTTTTTGCAGATATTGTATAATGGCAAAGGAGGTGTATGATGAAAACAATTCCTAAATGGATGTATAAGGTACCAATTGCTCATAGAGGTTATTTTGATGCTTTAGCGCCAGAGAATTCCTTGAAATCATTTCAACAAGCCATTGATAGAGGTTTTGCTATAGAATTAGATATTCAGATATTAAAAGATGAGACACTAATTGTTTTTCATGATGAACAGTTAAAGAGAATGACAGGTGTAGAGGGTACTTTACTGGATTGTACATATAATGATATAAAAGACTTAAGATTATTAACGACTGATGAAAAGATTCCTACATTCAAAGAAGTTTTAGAATGTGTCAATGGGCAGGTCCCATTGATGGTAGAGTTTAAGAATGTATCTTCAAAAACTAAATTAGAAGAATTAGGTTATGAACTGTTAAATAATTATAAAGGTGAGTATGTGATGCAATCCTTTAACCCAATCTCTGTAAATTGGTTCCGAAAACACGCGCCTCATATTATAAGAGGACAATTAGCAAGTCGATATAAAAATAAGAAGATGTTTTTTATAACAAAATGGATATTTAGAAATGTCTTAACCAATATAATTACCAAACCAGACTATGTAATTTACGATATCAAAGCACTTGAGACTCGTATCATACGTCAATTAAAAAGAAAAGGAATGCCTTTATTTTCGTATACCGCTAAATCAAAATTAGACTATGAGTATGCAATGGATTTAAAGATACCACCATGTTTTGAAGGTTTTGATCCCGAAGCATAATCATGCATATATCAGAATATTTATTGACAACGTCTAAAAATCATACTATACTAAGAACAATTTAATAAAACTTATCAAGAGAGATGGAGGGACTGGCCCTATGATATCCGGCAACCAGCAGTAATGTATGGTGCTAAATCCAGCGGTGTAAACCGATAGATGAGATGATGTAGGATAAAACTCTTCTTCGGAAGAGTTATTTTTTTATAAAAAATTGATTGTGGACAAGGAGTGACTATGAGATTAAGTGAAAAGTTAGAAAAAAAAGAGAGTGGTATTTTATTATATGGTTTAACACCACCTAAAAAGAAAACCCCAGAAGAAAAAGTAATTGAAATTTCCAAGAGACAGATGGATGCTGTTAATAGTATTGGTGTTGATGGTTTGATACTATATGATATCCATGACGAAAAGGATAGAATTTCTGAAGAAAGACCTTTTCCATTCTTAGAGACAATAGATCCTGTAATTTACTCGTCAAAGTATATGAAGGATCTTGAAGTCCCAAGAATTGTTTATAGATGTGTCGGTAAATATTCTGAGGAAGAACTCACGAAGTGGATGAATGATGAAACACGTCAAGATCATCATACAGTTTTTGTAGGGGCAGCCTCTAAATCGCAAGAGGTGAAGTTAAGATTAAATGAGGCTTATGCACTTTACAATGCACCTGAAAATCCATTATCTTTAGGTGGTGTCTGTATTCCAGAACGACACACCACTAAAGAGAACGAACATTTAAGAATGATAAGAAAACAGGAACTAGGTTGTAAATACTTTATTTCACAAGCTGTGTATAATGTAGAAGCAGCTAAAAACTTTCTATCAGATTATTATTTTTATTGTACAGAAAATGAAATTGAAATGGTTCCAATTATCTTTACGATTTCACCATGTGGCTCTAAAAAAACACTAGACTTTATGAAATGGTTAGGCATCAATGTATCCAAATGGTTAGAAAATGATATTTTAAAGGCTGAGAATACACTTGAAAAATCAGTTGAGGTTTGTATAGAAAACTTTGAAATTCTCTGGCAATATGCAAAGAAAAAGAATATCCCAATTGGGTGTAATGTAGAGAGTATTTCTATTAGAAAATCTGAAATTGAAGCGTCTATAGATATGGCAAAAGCTATTAAGAAAATTATGTTATAAATTCCTCAGACCTTATGTTATAATGAGTGTCGTGAGGTGAAAAAATGAATATTTCAGAACAAAAAAAATCCGATTTACTACTATTTATCACGGCATCGGGATGGGCATTAAGCACCATTATTATTAAGATGTTTGTTGAGAGTATTCCAGTATTTCATATTATGTTTGGAAGATACTTGGTGGCATTAGTGGTCATTATATTATTTAAGAAAAACGATATAAAAAAAATAAAGAAAGAAGAATTAAAACCAGGTATAATACTAGGTGTTTTTACATTCCTAGCATTTACTCTGGCAATAATGTCTCTATATTATACCAGTGCTTCAAAATCTGGATTCCTAGTCGCTATGTCGGTATTATTTGTTCCC
>JABXKX010000268.1 GCA_013619035.1 Peptostreptococcaceae bacterium | reverse complement strand
AAGAAGAGTTTCCATTTAATCATGAATTTAATTTAGACTTTAATTATAAATACAGACAGATCATAGGATCGATGGTGCGTTTTATCATGGGTCATTATGACTATTTTCCAGACAAACCAAAGAAGATGAAAAAGGGACATTATATTCAATCTGCGATTGTGTATAAGAGATTCTAGGAATGAAAAAGCCTTTGAACGTGCTAAACCCTTTATTAATGCTATAGTAAGACAAGAACGAATTGTGGTTATAATACAAAAAAATAACATAATCCAGTAGAAATACTGGGTTATGTTTATATTACATACTACGTGAAGCTTTTATGGTATTAAATGTTTCTTGAAGGGTCTCATGTTTAACTGTTGTTGTATCAAAGTCCAAAAGTTTAAATGTGATTTGTACACAAAATCCAATAGCAAATGCTGCTATAATCGTACCAAGTCCAATCATTCCACCTAACTTATAACCAATAAGAGCCGCTGAAAGTTCGACCATAACTCGACATAAACCTACAGGTAACTTGGTTTTTCTTGTAAGTCCAACCATTAGACTGTCTCTTGGACCAGCGCCAAATCCAGAACCAATGTAGAAATATGATCCCAAAGCGATTGTGAACAATCCAATAAGAAGCATCAATAATCCTAAGAAGGAGTTATCAACAATTGGAATAACGTTTGACATAATAAGAACATCTAAAAAAATACCAATTAAGAACATGTTAAGTAGTGTACCCACACCCAGTTTTTCACCGAGTAAGATTGTAACAACAACTATTGCAAGACCTACGATTATTGATGAGGTTCCTAGAGAAACACCAATCGTCTTTGCGAATCCGACATGGAAAGCATCCCATGGAGCATACCCGATGTTGGCTTGAATTGTAAGTAAAATGCCCAATGAACATAAAAATAATCCTATGATTAAACGTAAAAATCTTTTGCTGAAGCTTCTCATGTAACCTCCCGTTGTATGACTAAAGTGTATGTAGTATTATGATTGAATGACATACAAAGCTTTTATCAAATATTGTATGCCTCTTCTAGTATAGCGGTTTATAACAGAGAGTCAATAACTTATTGTTGGTCATATAAGATGGCAAGCTAGATATATAAATACAGATTTAAAATAAAGAGATTCAGCGTTGGGTAAACATGTCAGGAGGTATTCATGGAAAAATATATATCATTATTTAATTTAGAGGTCAAAGAAATCATAGAAGTACCAGAATCTTTTAGCTCAACCGTACGTATTTTAAGACTTACTAATGATGAAAAGGTGGTTTTAAAAATACCCTATACAAAAACAAAACTAGAAAGAGAATATCGTATTTTAAAGATATTAGAAGATAAACTGCCCGTACCAATAGTTTTGAACTATTACGTAGATGAAGAGGCTGTTGGTGCTTTGTTACTCAGTTATATAGATGGGGAACCCATTAAAGAGATCACTTTAGATCTGGCGTACCAAATGGGAGAATTACTTGGGCACTTACATGACATTGAATTACCCTCATTTGAATTGGTTCTTGGTGAAGAAAATGATTGGTGGGAAGCTGTTACCATTCGTTTTAATGAATGGTTATCTGAATGCAAAGGCTTTTTACCAGAGGACTTTTTAAATCAATGCAGGTATAAATTTGAAACCATTGTTGATGAATTGCCAGAACCTGATGGACCTGCAATGATTCATTTTGATTATAGACCGGGCAATATTCTAGTAAAGGATAATAAAATTGTTGGATTGATAGATTTTGAAAGTTCAAGAGGTGGCTCAAGAGATATTGATTTTACCAAAATGAAACTATATGTATGGGACTGTTACACCGGATCTAAAGAATCATTTATCTCTGGTTATGAAACGGTACGCGTATTACCTAAGATCGAAACAACACTCCCACTGTATTTATTTTTCAATGGCATTGGAGGCCTTGCATGGTGTGTCAGAAGGCAACAATTAGCGGGTGATTTTTTTGAAGAAAACTACAATCAAGCAAAAGATTTTCTGTTATAAGCTGTCATTGAAAGCAGGAATTAACTGGTTCTAAACCTGAGAAACGGGTATTGATTATTTAGGGTCAAAAATAATGGGAGGTATGTATGAGTAAGGTTTTAATTTCAGATTGTAAATCATATGAATCAACAGCTTTAAAGTTAGCCATTCAAGAAAGTATCAATGAGTTAGGGGGCTGGAAACAGTTTATAAAACCTGAGCAGAAAGTACTTTTAAAGATAAATCTCATCGGACCCAAAAAACCGGAAAAAGCTGCTACAACTCATCCAGAATTTGTTAGGGCTGTAGGTCAACTCATAAAAGAATTTGGAGCGGATGTTTATGTTGGTGATAGTTCAGGTGGTGCCATTGCAGGCATGGCACCGACTAAAAAAAGTTTTATAGTATCTGGCATACAAGGCATGGCAAACGAAGAAGGTTTTACGATTATTAACTTTGACGAGATTGGTCCTGTAAAAAAGGAAGTTGAAGGTAATTACTCGGATGATCTTTATATCACAAAAGCATTTGATGAAATGGATGTTGTCATCAATTTGCCTAAAATGAAAACCCATTCTATGGGGATTTACACAGGAGCCGTTAAAAACTTGTTTGGTGCCATTCCAGGATTAAGAAAAGCGAAGTACCATAAGGAAGGTCCCAATCCATTAGATTTTGGTGAGTTTCTTGCTGATATACATAGATCCATTGATAATATGCCGCTTCATATAATGGATGGAGTGCTCTCAATGGCAGGAGAAGGGCCTACAGCAGGTAAAGTTTATCCGGCTGGTAAAATACTCGTCTCAGAAGATCCATTAGCTCTTGACCGTGTTGCTATTGAAATGATGGGGATTGATTCTGATAAAGTTCCTATTTTAAAAGCGAGTATCAAAAGAAAAATTGGAAATTGGAATATGTCGGATATAGAGATTATAGGCACCTTCGAAAAATTGAAGAACTACAAACTGCCTAAACGGTATTATTCAAAAGAAACCATGGATTATGATCGAGTAAAAGGTGTGATAGATTTCTTTAAAGCGGTCCCTGTTGTGGATCAAAAGAAATGTATTGGCTGTAATTCTTGTGTTGATAGTTGTCCGGTAAATGCAATTGATATTGAAACCAAATTAATCGATTATGATAAATGCATAGACTGTTTATGTTGTCATGAACTGTGCATGATAGAGGCGATAGAGTTGAAATCAACAAAAAAATGGGTGAATGTTGTTAGAGCCATTTCAAGTATTTTTTATAAATAATCTGTAAGCTCTTGTTGAATATTATACGTTTTACAGGTCAATATTTTACTATTTCAAAAAAAATATTACAAGCGTCAAAAAATATGGTAGAATATTTCGAGCTTATAAGTAAACACACACATA
>JABXKX010000526.1 GCA_013619035.1 Peptostreptococcaceae bacterium | reverse complement strand
TCTCAATATCATTATACCACTCAGGGACAAAAATTCAACTTTTGGGACAATGTTTAATATTTTAATTTTCGTAAATCTCTATATAAGGTGTGGGATACCCACAATTCACAAACTTTGTATGACAAAGTGGAAGCTTGCCAGCTACTATCCGTATCTGTTTTGTTCAGCTCCTCTGCTCATCATTTTCAATATACTTTTTATATAAATATCTTACTGTAGAATAAGATAAATCCTCTCCTGTCGCTTCACGGATATTTATTGAAATCTGTCTATATGAGTTTCCCATTGATTTAAACTCACGAATCATTTTCAAGTTTTTTACCGTTGCTTTTGAACTTCGTTCAGGGTTATTGAGAATAATTTTTAAATCTCTATTCTCGGATAGTAGCCTTTCATATTTTACAATGATCACTTCATTTTCCTCGATATAACTCTTAGCGTCAATCAGTTCCATATCTTTCATTTCAATTTGCTCATTCAAACTAGTACAAGCCATTTTCATATCAACTAGTTCATTTATAAGTCTTTCATTTTCATTCTTTAAATCTTCTATTTCTTGTTTTCCAAAATTAATTAAAGCCACATCGTCCTCCATGAAAAATGACAGCATGACGGTATTATGTATATCACCTTTACCGTCATGACACCAAAATCTTAAGCTATATTACTGTCATTCTCGTCACTACTGTCATAGATTGATAAAATCCTCTTGTCACTTTTTCTTATAAAATCAATTTTAATATTGAATTTATCATGAAGAAGGTCTGCATGATTTCTTAATTTTTTAGATAATGTAGCTGGTGTTACATCTTCAACAAATCCGATTCTATTCAATTCACCAATTAAGACAGTTGATGTATCATAGAATTTCTTGCATTGGTTTATATAATTGCATAATGCACGTATAATCGTTTCGTCATCAGAAAATGCTTCATATACATCATGCTCTATCAACTTCCACAGGCAATTGACTTTATCAAATTCAAGCTTTAATTCAATGTCTTGAATATCTCTACCAGTCATAGATAATTTAGCTTTTGTACTCATGCGGTTATCCCTTACTAAAACGTAAGAGCCATCGGCACTCCCACTTAGCCCCACAGTTCCAGAGATCATATTGAAGGGATCATCATCCTTCATTTTTCTTAGATGATGGACACATATAATTCCAATTTCATACTTATCAGAGATAGCCTTTAAAGCGCTTATATCCTTATAGTCATTAGCATAGGACGTATTATCAGAACTTAAAGTTCTAACCTGTTGCAGTGTATCAATCACTACTAACAATGTATCTGGATTCATTAACAGAAAATTTTCTATCTGTACTACTAATCCACCACCTAGAGGTAACGCCTCAGTTGCAAATGAAGTAGCCTCACTTGCATTTTCAGTTATACTCATTAAACGACTTTTGATCCGTGGCAATCTATCCTCTAAGCACAGATATAACACCTTACCTTTAGATGTCTTAAATCCCCACACATCTTCTCCTGTCGATATCATCTGACATAACCATAGTACAAGCCAAGACTTCCCGATTTTAGGGCTACCTGCAAGAATATGTAGTCCGGCAGGTAAAATATTTTCAATGATGAATTTAGGTTCATTGAGTTCCATATCCATCAACTGTTGTCCGGTAACAACTTCTAACTTTTTATTCACTTGAACCCCCTTTCAAGCCATCCATAATAGAAGACATAAAGGCAATTAACTCAAGTAGCTCTGTTTTATCTTCACCAATCTTGTCTAACCCTTCTAGTACAACTAAAACATCATTAAACATGCCATGTAATGCTTTGTAAATTCTAGGATTCCCATTAACGACAATATCCTTTTGTAACGATCTCTTAATCAGATAATCTTGTTTTGTTAATCCAGATAATCTAGAAAAATGATCGAGTTGTTCTGCTTCCTTAGGTGACATTCTAAAAGAAACAATCTTATCTCTCCATCTACCCTTTTGATCTAAATTCTTATCCATTACATACTCCTCTGTTCTATACTTAATTGATCAGCAATTTCAATTTGTTTTGAAGGGAACAAGTGAGCATACCTATAAGTAATATCAATATTTTCATGACCTACTCTATCCGCTATTGCTACTGCTGAAAATCCCATTTCTATTAATAACGAGACATGGGAATGGCGCAGATCATGTACTCGAATTTTTTTGATACCTTGTTCTTTACAACCACGTTTCATTTCACTGTGTAAATATCCTTTTGTTATTGGAAAAATCCTATCAGTTTTCTTATTTCCATATAAAGAAGCCATGTACTCTTTCATTTCCTCATTCAAGAAGTCTGGCATCTTGATGGTTCTATTACTTTTTTCAGTTTTGGGTTCTGTTACAACATCTTCACGGCTAATTCGTTGATATGACTTGCTAATCCTAACTGTAAATTTATCAAAATCAAAATCCTCTTCAGTAAGTGCAAGAAGCTCACCAGATCTGATACCACACCAATACAACATCTCAAATGCATAAAAAGATAAAGGTTTGTCCATCATTGAATAAGAGAATTTTTTATATTCTTCTTTCACCCAAAACAGCATCTCTTTTGTTCTTTCTTTGCCCATGTTTCCAACTTTTGCAGCAGGATTAGAAGATAATTCATAAAACTTAACTGCATGATTAAATATCGCACTTAATTGATTATGAATGGTTTTTAAATATGACGGTGCATATTTTTTACCAGTCTTATCATGAAGATTCATGATTTCATTTTGCCATGCAATGATGTGAGCAGGCTTTATTTCATTAATCTTCTGATCCTTGAAGTATGGCATTATCTTCTTTTCAATAATCGTATGTTTAGTCATCCAGGTATTTAGTCTTAACCGACATTTCATATCTTTTGTGTATATTTCTACAAAAGCTGCAAAACTTATATCTAGGTTTCCACTATGTCTCTCTAGAAAATCATGTTGCCATTGTAGCGCTTCTCTTTTTGTGGCAAAACCTCGCTTGGTTTTGCCCTTGTTATCACCCATCCAATCTTTGTAGTAGAAAAACACGTACCATTTTCCTGTTTTCTTGTCTTTATACGCTGGCATATTGGTCACCCCCTTCTCTTGATCCATAAACTTTCTCATTGAAATATAAGCGACTTACTCTTCCTGATATCACAATGAAACCTTTCTTTTTTAATTCGGAATTCATTACTCTTACAATTTTATAAGCATGGGCTTCTGATACTCCGAGTTCTGTTGCTACTTCTTTTGCATGAATAAATGTACTTTTTTTCATGTGATACCACCTCTCTTCATTAATTTTATTATTAAACAAATTTGTTTAATCGGTTTGAATTTTACTAAACAATTTTGTTTATGTCAATAGTATTCACATTATTTATTAAACTTTTTTGTTTAACTTATTGA
>JABXKX010000019.1 GCA_013619035.1 Peptostreptococcaceae bacterium | reverse complement strand
AGTGAATCATTTAAAAGATTTTTCAGAAGACATCAAGCAATTTGTTGATGCTTTAAAGATTAAGAACTTTTCAATGGCTGGTTGGTCTACTGGTGGCGGTATAGCAATGCAGTATATTATTGATCATCCGAAGGATGTAGAAAAACTAGTGTTGATTGAATCCGTTGGTATATCAGGCTATCCAATTTTTAGAAAAGATGAAGCGGGACAACCGATAATTGGAGACTTCTTAACCACAAAAGAAGAATTAGAAAATGATGCGGTTCAAGTGTTGCCTATTTTGAATGCTTATAAAAATAAGGATAAAAACACTCTTAAAGCCATTTGGAATATGTTGATTTATACAACAAAACAACCAGATGAAAAACAATATGATATATATTTAGACGATATGTTAACTCAAAGAAATTTAGTAGATGTGGACTATGCTTTAATGTACTTCAATATCTCATCTGCACATAATGGTGTAGTTGAAGGTAGTGGTAAAGTACATGACATTAAAAAACCTACGCTTGTATTCCAGGGTAAAAATGATTTAGTAGTTCCTCAGATGATGGGGGATGGTATTTATGAAGCACTTAAAGATTATGCTACGTATATTCAACACGATGGTGGACATTCGCCATTAATTGATGATTTGAATATGTTGACAAACCATATTGTAGACTTTATTAAATAGCTTAAAGAAGTTGCTTAGAGTCAGTAAACTAATAAAAAATAATATAGCGACTTTCAAGTAAATTCTTGAAGGTCGCTATTTATGTGGTGCCGAAAGTACGGTACAGGCTAACCCGCTCAGAAATATATAGATATGCTCCGCCTCAGCTATCATGCCAGAGAGACTAGAACCGCTCTACTACTATGTATGGTGGTTTTTTAGATCGCTAATTTCGATGAAGCTTTGATATCATTAATAGATATACAATCATATAACTTCCTATAGGACACTTTTGAAAATAGTGTAGCTTGTTTGAAGAAAGATGATACTGTATTCTGAATTGGAGTACGTCGCCTAATATAATAATTCATCGAAGATTTGCAGCTAATAAATATAAAAGAAGAGTGTTTGGAAAAGAACAAGATTCTAATTGATGTATTGAAACAAGGTGTCAAGTAAATGAAATATTATTAAGTGAAGCCACTTTAGAATATTGTTAATTAACTAAAATCAGATTGACTTTCTAATGGCCTTTAATTATTTTTCAGCTATTATACCCAGTATATTTATATAACAACTCTGATATCAATGTGGTTGACGACTCAAAAAAATAATATGATTTAAAGAGGAGGAGCTGTATGTTTAAGAGAGCTAGAATTGCTCTATTATTAGTATTGGTAATATTGCTAAGTAGTTTTTCTTCTGTTTATGCAGAAGAATATGTTGTAAAAGAAGGTGACGCACTTTGGAAAATCGCACAAAAATATGGGGTAACAGTTGATGAGATTATGGCTATGAATGACATTTTTTCACAAGATTTAATTTATGTTAATCAGGTAATTAAACTTAGTGCTGATCAACCAACTGGTAATCCAGAAGGTAAACCAGAAAGTGATGATGGTCATTCAAGTAAAGGTGCACCGTCATATAGTGCTAACATGGCAGAAATTCGTGAACAAGTATACATTCGTGCAGAACATGTTGCAGCTTTAGATTTAGATAATGATGGTTTCTTATCTGAAGAAGAATACAATGGTACTGATAAATTATTTATAGATTTAGACGTTGATGCTGATGGAAAGTTAAGCGCTGAAGAGACTAAATACATGCAAACATTCCAAACGATTCCAAGTGGTGCATTTACAATGGGGACAAATACTCCAGTTACAGCATTTGGAAGACCTGAATTTTCTAGTACACCAGCCCATGAAGTCGAAGTTGATGGCTTCCAAATGGGTACTACAGAATTAACAACGGCTCAATATGTGATGTACTTAAATTCGGCACTTAAAGCAGGTGAAATTGTTGTAGAATTAGGTGACCTAGGACTTGATAAACGTCGTCTGATTTATCATGTACCTACTTATGTAGTATATGGTGCTCTTGGAACAACATATGAAGGTAAGGATTTTACTCATATCTCACAAATATCAACTATATCTCATGAATATGGTGAAGGTCCATTATTATTACCAGAGCATCCACTGAATCAATCATGGATTTACTATCATGAACCGACTGAATCTTTCCATGTTCATCCAGGATTTGAAAACTGGCCAGCAGCTTTTGTTAGATTCTATGGTAGTATGGCATATGCTGAGTATTATGATTTATCATTGCCTACAGAAGCCGAGTGGGAATATGCAGCTAGTGGTGGAAAACAATATACATTCCCTACTGTAGATGGAACTAATGATGGACAAAAGTCTAACTACAGATGTTATAATGTTCTTGAAGATCCTAATTTTACGGGTGCTGATGAACCAGAGAATTTCGTAGGATTCAGATTAGATGTTGGTAAATATCCAGCTAATCCATACGGTCTATATGACATGGCAGGAAATGTTTGGGAGTGGACGATCGATACATATAATCCTGAATTTTATCAGTACTGTATAGATAATAATATTGTAAAAAATCCATTAAGTGTAGTAGGCGAAGATTATGTTGATCCGCCAGCAGACATGAAAGGTGTTACAGGTGGTCCTGGACAGCAATTCTCTCATGGTGCTAGAGTTACGCGTGGTGGTAGCTATAATTATCATGAAGCTTGTACTTATACAAGTTTGAGATTCCCAACTTATACAACGATTGCAAACGATCACTTTGGTGCAAGATACGTAATTCGTTCTGAAGAAACTGTCTTCAATGGGAAATAATTAATTCAATATAAAGAAGGTTACCTTATCAAATTAAGGTAACCTTTTGTGCGCGTGGAGGCGCTTTATACTAATGGGTGAAAGTCCCTAGTACCTAGAAATCACGGAAACATATAGCTTAAGAAGAAATACTGCTCACTAAAGGCATAAAAAAAAACATCAATCCTGTTATAATGGTAATAAAAACCATGCTACTTTTTAAGTTTCTTATAATTCAACTAAGGAAGTATTACTAATAGATACTATATCAGTTTCCTAGGGAAAGGTACACTGACTCATGTTTATGTAAGTGTGGGATTAGTGCCATTTCGTGGTTCTAGTCTGTTTTTAGTATTTGATGGCATCTTATTGAGAACAAGGATGAAAGGGTCGGGAAAAATATGATAAATATATTAGCAAATAGATATATGATTGATGAAGACTGGTGTTATAACTCATATAAGGAGTATATAAAACCAGGTATGAAGGTTTTGGTTATACCATTTTCTTTTAGAGATGAAAGGATCTATTCTGATGAAACTTGGGATTATCATTATGGTCAAGATACTGGAAAGTACTATGATGGAATAGTG
>JABXKX010000371.1 GCA_013619035.1 Peptostreptococcaceae bacterium | reverse complement strand
ATGCTAAGAATCATAAGATTGAATTTATGAATTATCTTAAAAACGGTGATTGTGTAATTTCGAATAACTTGGCATTATGCTCATATTATTTTTATCCTCATCTTTTAACAGAAGCTGCCTAGAATAACAGTTTCAAAGAAAAAAGATGAGGATTACTATTTCTATCTTAAACCAAATAATTTGGCGAGTTCTGCTTCGTCTTCAGGCCATAATTGTTTATCTTCTGTAATTAACTGATCATCACTTTCCATAGCCTTCTTTATCATTTCTAGTGAAGGTTTTGCATAAATTCTTGTTGTCTGAGTTGAAGAATGACCCAAAATTCTTGATATTAGTTCTAACTCTATATCGCTTTGATAGAGATTAGTAGCTCTTGTTCTTCTTAGCATATGAGGATGAACCTTTTCTGGACACTCGGGATATTTTTTTCTAATCTGTTTTGCGTATTTGTTAATCAATCTTTCTACATTTCCTGATGACATTGCATTCACCTGATTGTGAATAATGGTATAAAATAAGTGTTCTGTAGAAATTCTATTATTATGATAAAGCTTTATATAATGTTTTAAGTGCTCTACTGTGTTATCAGAAAGGGATACTATTCTTTCTTTATCTCCTTTACCATAAATACGAAAATAAGGAGTTGATTTCACTAGATTCACATCAGATACTCTTAGTCCAAGCAGTTCACTAAGCCTTATTGCTGTATCATATAAGACAACCATAATTGTTGTATCACGTATACCAATTTTGCTGCTAGTAGGTGCTGATAAAAGAGCAATTAAACATTCTTTATTGAGAATCTCTTTTTCTTTTTCAGGTTCTTTCAAAAAAGGAACCCTTGAAATTATTAATGCTATTTGTTGATAAGTAATGTTACAATCTGCCACATACCACAAATAGGCTTTCAATGCTGCCAATCTCTGATTACATGTAGATATAGCATATCCTGTTTCTTGGAGATACTCTAAAAAACTTAATACAAGATCTCTAGAACAGTCTTCAAAGCAGAATTCCATTAGTGAAAACTCTAATGAAGTAACAAATCTCCTGAAAATAGTTAATGCATCCCTATATCCCTTAATAGTATGAGGACTTCGATTACATTGTTTCTCTAAGTAAATATCTAAAAACTCTCTTATTCGTGAGAAAAACAATTGATTAATTTCTTTCTTACTCATATTCTTTCACCTCCGGAATAACTTCATTAGCAAACGTATCTTTACTTTTAATAACTTCAAAGGCTTCTTTTACTACATGATAATAGTAATGTGTCTCCATTGGACCTGAATGACCTAGGTAATTACTTAAGTAAGGCATCATGACTCTAAGCTCTATGTTCTGAGACATCCATAGGTTTATCCTTTTAATAACAAATGCATGTCTGAAACTATGTACAGTAGGCTTTTTATCACAGTATTTTGAAATTTCTGTTGCATTCCAAAATTCGTTGAACTTCCGATTTAGACTGGTATTTGGGATGTGATTATTTAGTTTTTTCCCAGGAAAAAACCATTCTGTAGCTTCTGAAACTTGTGTATCCAACCAAACCTTATAGTCTGAGCAAAGTTTGTTCAAATCTTCTGACAAATACACTATACGGTCTTTATCACCTTTAGAATGAATTATAGTCAGTTTTCCATTGGCTAAATCAACGTTTGAGGATTTTAAAGTACATGCTTCCGAACTCCTTAACCCACAGCAAAAAATAAGTCTAAATATAATTTTATACTCTTTTTCTAACCGATTGAATGATTTAATAGTAGAGCAAGTATGATATGAATCCACTTGCTCAAAGAATGAAAGTATGTCTTTATCGTCCATTAAATAAGGAACCTTTTTTTCTGGGCGAGGTAATGTATGTGCTACATAGCTGTTAACTCCATGAGAGTTTAGATATATGCTAAAGCATCTCAAAGCTGTTAAACGATTGTATTGTGTTGTCTTTGTTTCATTTGGAATCGCAGAAGCCCAATCAATAAACAATTTTCTTGTTATATATGCCGTACTGATCCTATTCGCATCACAGAACTGATCGAATCTGTATAACCAATATGCTGGGTTATCAAATAAATATCCAACACTTCTACGACTAAAAATATAAGAGTTTATCGACTGAGCAAAACAACTTGTGTAATTATACATTTTATGCATAGAAAATACCTCCCTTCAAGGAGATACCCGTTTCCTCAAGCGAAAGAGGACACTTTCTCATACATGCATCATCAAGTGCTAAATATTTATGAACTGTATCATCTGTAGAATGACCTAATGCATCTGAAATAACTTCAATCTTTGTATTATCTCTCAATAATCGAGTGGCAAAAGTTTTTCGAACTATATGAAAACCACCATCACCATTTTCTAGCTCTCTATTAGGCAAATATCGTTTAAGAGCTTTTCTGCATACATCTGGTTTTAACTTATCATAAGGCATTTCATGATGAATAAAAATATTTGAACTTTTACTTTTAGGTCGATGAATTGTTAGATATTGATAAATCAAATTCCCTAATTTAATAGATAAGGGCATGTTAATGAGTTTACCTGTTTTGATTTGAGCGAAACTAATGCTAGGTATTGTCCAATTGATATCTTTAAACTGAATAGATACTATATCTGAGGCTCTAAAACCCAAATTAAGACCTATAGCAACAATGACATAATCCCTAAAAGCTTTTGACGAAAGGTTAGTAGTATCGATCTTCTCAATTATATTCAAATCATTCTCTGATAGTGTACTAACAATTCTTGTTTTTGGTGCAGAAACTGAAGGTAAGGCTTTATACAATAATGGGTTGGATATCTTTCCTTCTTCATAAAGATATTTTAGGAAACCTCTAATACGTACATTATAAGCTGCTTTCCCATCTGTCGTGGTATGTAGATCATCCTTATTAAACTCTTCTAATAGTCTGGATGTAATTTCTGAAAAATTCTGTAAACCTTTAGTTTCTAGAAACTTAAGAAATCGAAGGTTACTCGATTTACGCATTGATATTGTAGAATCCTTCAGTCCTTCTCTTTTTGAAAGACTTAGATAATCTTGTAATTGAACTTTCAGACTTATAGGCAGAGAATCTATTGAATCGGCCCGATGTGGATCACCAGTATATTGTGTAGTTAAATCATCTGTTTCTAAGTAGTTTTCAAACTGACAAAGCGTGCGTCTAGCTTGTTTCCACCCAGTACTTAGAATTGTTTTCAAATGATCAAACCATATCCATAGAAGCTCATGAGTTAGATTAACTTGATGCATATCAAGAAAAATATATAAGAGTTTCATATAATGCTTGGTAGCTTTTATAATTGTACTGCTATAACCAATTTCAATTACTTTATTGATAAAACATTCAATTCTAGTCCAAGAAATAACATATTTTTCAGATT
>JABXKX010000014.1 GCA_013619035.1 Peptostreptococcaceae bacterium | reverse complement strand
ATAAGAGACAGTTTCAATCTCTTGTTCTAAAGAGTCATCTTTTTCTTTAAGCATTTGATCCATTGCTTCTTGCTCTTGTTTAGCTTTTTCTTCTTGAGCTATTTTATCTTCAGCAAGTTTTTCTTCTAAAGCTGATCTTCTTTCAACAAGTGCTTCATAACCTTCTTCTAATAAAGTAATAAAGTCTTTTGCATCAATTGTTTCAAATTCAAGAAGTGCTTTGGCTAAATCATGAAGTTTATCAATGTTATTATTTAATAACGACTCTGCTTCATTATAAGCTCCATCAACAAGTTTTCTTACTTCTCTATCAATCTCAGCTGCAACATGTTCAGAGAAATGTTTGCTTGAAGTCATATCTCTACCAAGGAATACTTCATCATTGGTATCAAATGCCATAGAAGCTAAGTTCTCACTGAATGCATATTTTTCAACCATTGCTCTTGCAATAGCAGTTACACGCTTAAGGTCTCCACTTGCACCTGTGCTGACATCATCTAATATTAATTTTTCAGCCACACGGCCACCTAAACTAATGATAATATCATGGTACATTGTTTTCTTAGTTTGGAACATACCATCATCTTCAGGTAATTGTAGTGTAAATCCACCAGCTCTACCTCTAGGAATAATCGTTACTTGATGTACTGGATCAGTCTCAGGTAATAAATAAGCTAGAAGTGCATGACCTGCTTCATGGTAAGAAGTTAAGTTCTTTTCTTTATCAGAAACCACTTTACTCTTCTTCTCAACACCAATCAAGACTTTAATTTTAGCTTCTTCGATTGTTTCCATACGAATTGTACGTTCTTTCTTTCTACCCGTAAGAAGTGCTGATTCATTTAATAAGTTTTCTAAGTCAGCTGGTGTAAATCCAGTTGTTCCTTTTGCAATAACGCTTAAATCCACATCATCAGATAATGGTTTGTTGCGTGTATGTACTTTCAGAATCGCTTCACGCTCTTTAACATCTGGACGACCAATTGTAATTTCTCTATCAAAACGTCCTGCTCTTAAAAGAGCTGGATCTAAAATATCTGGTCTATTCGTTGCCGCTATAACAATAACGCCTTCATTAACGCTAAAACCATCCATCTCAATTAATAACTGGTTAAGTGTTTGTTCTCTTTCATCATGACCACCGCCAAGACCGGCACCACGTTTTCTACCAACTGCATCAATCTCATCAATAAAGATGATACAAGGGGCATTTTTCTTAGCTGTTTCAAATAAATCTCTTACTCTTGATGCACCTACACCAACAAACATCTCAACAAAATCTGAACCACTCATGTTATAGAACGGTACATCAGCTTCACCAGCAACAGCACGTGATAAATACGTTTTACCTGTACCTGGAGGGCCTACCATTAAGATACCTGTAGGAATTCTTGCTCCAATTTCGAGGAATTTCTTAGGATTCTTAAGAAACTCTACAATTTCTGCCATTTCTTCTTTTTCTTCAGTTAATCCTGCAACTTCGTCAAATGTGATACGATTCATCTCTTCTGGTTTAACAAGCTTCGCTTTGCTTTTACCGAAAGACATTACTTTGTTACCACCACCCTGTGAATTTTGCATGAATAACATCCATACTACAATAATCACAGCAAACACAATTAAGTATAAGAAAATATTTACAAAACCTGATAATGGCGACAATGGTACACCATTGAGTTCAAAGTTTTCATCTTCTAAAACTAACTGGGTCGTTACTTGCGCTAACTGTTCCGTATGCTTAGTTGGTACATAAACGTCAAATGTAACGCCATTTTTTAAGATACCGTTTACATAATTATCATCTCCGATAGATAGTTGACTAACATTAGCAACTTCTAATTCTCTTAATAATTGATCATATGTGAACTGTGTCGTTTCTGTTCCGCCTAGGCCACGAAAAGCAACTAATGCAAATGCTGTAATTGCAATCACAATTACAATATTCTTCACTCTGTTCTTCATGTATTCCTCCTGATGTATTTTAAATTATATAATACCGTTTTTAATACTTTCTTATTTTAACACAATAGAAGTAGTCAAACAATTTAATTTATAAACTTCTAATATTTCGCATCACTCAATATTTAAGTGTTTTTTGAAGATCTCTATCATTTTAGGGTCATCATCAAACTTATAAATTCTCGCTTTTTCTCGTTCAGATGTGTAATCTGTACTGTTCCAGTACACCGCAGCTTTGAAATTATACTTAGAAATCACTTCAAACATTTCATTTAACCACGTCTCTTTATCTCCGCCAAATGTACTTGTACCAAACTCTGTAATCATAAACGGATAATTTTTAAAGACGGTTTCATATTCAGGCATAAATTCATCATAGATAAATTCAAACTCTCTCCAAATTTCTCCATTATAGAAGTTTCCTGTATTATACCCCGTCACACCAATAATATCGACATATTTTTTACCCGGGAAATAATTAGAATAATGATTCCATTTAAATCCTGGAAAACTGGATTCATTGGGATTAAAGACCCAAATTAGATTATCAGCACCCTGTTCTTCAAACTTAGTATAGAAGTATTGCCACATCTCCCTGTAAATCCTGGTGTCCTTTTGGAAAAAGAACGCATTATAGAAACACCAATCTCCATTCATTTCATTGTTGAGTCTAAATAACACCGGTCCTTTGATTCGAGATACTTTTTCTATTATCGTATCAATCTCTTCGTCATAAACACCATTTAGAACATCCATTGTAAAATTAGGATTATAAGCACCATAAACACTTGTTTGTAAGGTGAACTCCAATACTTTACCTTGATCATATATAGATTGTATATTATCTTCGTCTATAAAGTAAGCCAAATCATAATATTGAAGCACATATTCAAAGTCATAAGAGATGGCTTCTTCTATATCATTTAAAGTTTCTAAACCTTTAACACTACTCGGTTCAAATATTCCCCATGCCATTTCTTCTCTGTCGACGAACTCATCATAGAAAAATATTTTGGTTGTTTGACTCCAATTCGCATTGTCTTCTCTTTCATATTGAATTTGCTTCACCATAGAATCTTCATCGATATCTGTGATTTCAAATCTAGCCAAATAAGCAAGAGCATCCAACTCATTTTGGGAATTTATCGTGATATTATACACTTCATAATCATTTTTAATGATATCCAAAGAGACATAATATCTATAATCCTGTTTAAGATGTTTCAAACTTTCTCTAGACCATGATAGCAAATGAACATTGTAATCTTCAAGCTTAATCCAAGAATCTTCGCTCACGTTTACATATTTATCATCAACAATTGATCGATTACCATAAACCGTAAACGCTTGAGAACTATGTATGGTCCCATTTAGATTTTCATAATAAACATCAACAATCGTTTGATCATTTAAGAAGGTAGTTTTAATCACTTCATTAGAA
>JABXKX010000372.1 GCA_013619035.1 Peptostreptococcaceae bacterium | reverse complement strand
AGATTAGATATGTTGAGAGAAATAAAACAAAGTTATTATAAGAAAGGATACATCATGAAAAAATTGGTATTAGCGGAGAAACCCTCTGTTGGTAAAGAAATAGCGAGAGTTCTAAAATGTAATCAAAAACGTAATGGATTTTATGAAGGACCTGATTATGTTGTTACTTGGGCATTAGGTCATCTTGTGACGTTAGCAGATCCGGACACTTATGATAGGAAATATGCAAACTGGCATTTAGATGATCTTCCAATAATGCCGGATTACCTTAAAACAGTTGTCATAAATAGAAGTGGCAAACAATACAGCACCGTAAAAGCTCAGTTGAATCGTAATGACATTAATGAAATCATAATTGCAACTGATGCAGGTAGAGAAGGTGAATTAGTCGCAAGATGGATTCTTCAAAAGTGCAAAACTAAAAAAAATATCAAAAGACTTTGGATTTCTTCTGTTACAGATAAAGCAATAAATGAAGGTTTCCGTAATTTAAAACCTGGAAAGAATTATGAAAACTTATTCCATGCTGCAGTAGCTAGAGCAGAGGGTGATTGGTTTGTAGGTATTAATGCTACAAGAGCACTTACAACTAAATATAATACACCACTAAGTTGTGGTAGAGTACAAACACCAACTTTAGCAATAATTGATATGAGAGAAACTGAGATTAGACAATTCAGACCTAAAAAATATTATGGTATGACAGCACAAACCAGCGATCTTACTTTAAAATGGCAAACAAAAAACAATGATACAAAAGTATTTGATGAAGAGGTAGTTAATAAATTATTAAAAGAGTTAAAAGGTAAAGATGCAAAAGTTGTTGTTTTAGAAAGCAAACATAAAAAGAAGTTTGCTAACCAGCTATATGATTTAACAGAATTACAGAGAGATGCCCATCATAAATATGGTTATACACCGAAAGAAACCTTATCATTGATGCAAAAACTATATGAACGTCATAAGGCTTTAACTTATCCAAGAACGGATTCGAGGTATCTAACGAGCGATTTAGTTGAAACGCTTTCTGAAAGATTAAGAAGCATAACAATGTTACCTTATAGACAATTTGCTTTTAAACTGACTAAATCTCCAATTAAAGGTGGTAAACATTTTGTAGATGATAAGAAAGTAACAGATCATCATGCGATTATTCCTACAGAAGAAAATATTCAAGTCAGTGATTTGTCATATGAGGAAAGAAATATTTATGAATTGGTTGTAAAAAGATTCTTAGAAGTTTTAATGCCACCATTTGAATATGAAGAGACAACAGTCAATGTAAAAATTGGCAGTGAAACGTTTAGTGCTAAAGGCAAACGTATTATGAAATTAGGTTGGAGAGAGCTCTCTTCAGGTGAAGATAAAGATCAGTTGTTACCACTACTAAAAAAAGGTGATTTGTTAAAGGTTAATCAAGTAACAAAAACCAATGGTGAAACACAACCACCTAGTTATTTTAATGAAGCGACACTTTTAACTGCGATGGAAAGCCCAGCTAAATACATGCAAACCGAGGATCAATCATTAAAAAATGTACTAGGCCAAACTGGTGGATTAGGGACGGTTGCAACACGTGCTGATATTATTGAAAAGCTATTTAACACAGAAGTCATGGTACTTAAAGGGAAATCGCTTCATATTACCAATAAGGGGAGACAACTATTAAGTGTTGCACCAAAAGAGTTGAAATCGCCTAAATTAACTGCTGAATGGGAAATAAAACTTAATGATATTGCAACTGGCAAAGGGAGTTATAAAGCCTTTGTTAATGAAATGAAATCATATACACATACTATCGTTGAAGATATTAAAGGTTCTTCTGTAAAATTCAAACATGATAATCTAACCACTACAAAATGTCCTGAATGTGGTAAATTAATGATGTCTGTGAAAAACAAACATGGCAAGAGTCTGGTGTGTCAAGATAGAGGCTGTGGTCATCGAATGAGTCTTTCAAAAGTGACGAATGCAAGGTGTCCAGAATGTCATAAAAAACTTGAATTAAGAGGCACGGGTGATTCTAAAGTGTTTACATGTAAATGTGGCTATAAAGAAAAACTGTCATCATTCGAAAAAAGAAAAGCTACTCAGACCAAAGGTGGCGGTAAAAAAGATTACATCAATTACATGAAAAAACAAGAAAAGTTAGCTGAAGATAGTAAAAAAGCAAATAATCCTTTTGCAGCATTAAATAAGTTAAATATTAAAGACAAGTAAAAACTACCAAGGATTATATCCTTGGTAGTTTTATTTCAAAACAAACACCTGCTTGAGTATTATATGCTTTTATTTGTCCGTTATGGGCATTAAAGACTCTTTTGCTAATGGCAAGACCTAAGCCGAATTGACCTTCTTTGCCTTTGTGATAGATATCAAATAATTCCTCAGGATTTGTATCAAAGTTTGGTCCATCATTTGATATGTAAATATTATTGTCATTCATGGCAATCGTAATTATTTTATTTGCATAGCGTATTTGATTTTCAATAATATTCTCAAAAGCAATCAGTAGCGTATCGCTGTTACCTTGACATTCAAAAACATCATTTTCAAGTTCAAACTGAAGTTCAGGTCGAATGACACTGAGTTTGCCAATAATGTTTTTCAAAATGCGATCTACTCGAACAATTTCATATTGATTTACTTGTTCACTTGCATGCTGTAAAGTATTTAAATGAATCAATTGTGTTACTTTTCGTTCTAGTCGTTCTGCTTCTGTTAATATGATTTTTTCAGGTTTATCCATTGAATTGATCTCAATGCCATCGATCATTGATTGAGCATAACCCTTTATGACCATAATAGGCGTTTTTAAATCATGAGATGTTGTTTGCAAAAAATAACGTTCGTTTTGATCAATCAGTTCTAATTCATTTTTCATATTGATTAGATAAGCACCGAGCTCTTCTAACTCCACATTGTCTATAGGCTCTAAAGTAGCGTTATAATTCTTTTTAGAAATTTCTACACTATATGATTTCAATGATAAAATAGGCGCTGAAATATACTTTGCTATTTTATTGGCCGAAAAGAAGATGATTATTGTGAAGAAAACTAGTATTAGAATAAAGCCTGAGTTAAACAGTTTTTCTCTTTTATGAGTGGTCACAAAAAACATTGTTTCGTTATCTGCATATGACTCTGCATAATAATAAACAACTTCATTACGATTCTTAAAGGATGCTTTTAAAGCGTTAGCATGAAGATACTCTTCAACTATATCTTTGTAGAAATCATTTTGAGGATTACCATATAGTTTTGTGGTAAAGTTATCTGCATGGATGTAATAATCTTCAGAATCAAATTTGACAATAAAATGGGCAATAGGGAAGTCCTCAGAAGTTTCTTTACGAAACTCTTTTTTATATTCAGAAGATTCTTCAAGCTCATGAAATATAAATTC
>JABXKX010000472.1 GCA_013619035.1 Peptostreptococcaceae bacterium | reverse complement strand
CTATAAATTAAAGTTATATAAAGATGGAGGTTATATGAAAAGAAACATTGTAACATCACTTATTATTGGAATTATTTATTCGATTATCGGCGTAGCTTTATGGGGAGCAGTTAGTTACTTCTTTGATATCAGACTTGGTCTTGTTGGAATTGCTATTGGTTTTATGGTTGGTAAAGCTTTAAGCAAAAGCAACTCAAAGGGATCACCTTTGTTTGGTATTATTGCAGTCATCATTACAGCTGCTGCAATTCTATTAGGAGAATTTAGTTCTCTTATTTTATTAGTAAGTAAAGAATATGACATTACTATCATGGAAGCAATAACAAATATCGATTATAAAGTTGTTTTGGAAATTATAGTAGAATCATCAGGTGCACAATCACTAGTGATTTATGCCATCTCATTGTATGAAGCATTTAAAATCGGATCAAGCATTGGTCATACTCATGATCAAAACACAGAAATTGAAGATATTGCATAAAAATAAAGGACGTGCGCTGACACGTCCTTTATATATAAGGATTTAATTCATAGAATTATAATCTACGGGGCTATTGATGTGTTTCTATATAATTCATTATATGTTCTTCAATTAAAGTCAAAGGCATACTGCCTTCACCTAAGATCAGATGGTGAAAATCTCTAATATCGTATTCTGCACCTAAAGCTTCTTCCATTCTGTTTCTTAATTCCAATAATTTTAACTGACCAATTTTATAAGAACAAGCTTGTCCTGGCCATGATGTATATCTAGTAACTTCTGACTGTGCATAACCTGGAGACAATAAACCTTCATCCACAAGATAATCTACAGCTTCATCTCTTGACCATTTTTTATAGTGAATACCTGTATCAACTACAAGCCTTGCCGCTCTGTGAAGTTCTGACTTCAGATAACCAATATGATGAGCCGGCGTCGGATTATAACCATATTCATCAGCAAGCATCTCTGCATACAAAGCCCACCCTTCAATATAAGCAGTATTAAAAGCTAATTTTCTAACCATTGGAATATTCTCTAATAAGAGTTCGTGTTCTCTTTCTAAATGGTGGCCTGGTACAGTTTCATGAAAAGCAAGTGTATTGATTGTAAAATCAAAATGCGTACCACCCAAATCCAGATAATAGGCGCCTGATCTTTTGCCATCTATCGACGGCGTTACATAAAAGTTACCACCAGGTGATGTTTTTATGGTCGGACTGCTCGCTGGTAAATCTTCTTTATAGAAGAAAGTTTCTAAATCCTCTTCTATGGTCTTAGAAATCAAAACATATTGATCTATGGCATCTTGCCCCCTAAAAGCCTTCGCATCTCTATATAAAGCATTTAATGAAGCACCTAAATCACCCTCATACCCTAATGCAGAAAAAGCAATTTCCATCTCCTCTTTAATCCTTTCAACTTCCGATAAACCCAATCGATGAATTTCTTCTGGCGTCATCGTGGTAGTCGTATGTCTTTTTAATGCAAATTGATAATAGCTATCCCCGTCAGGCAGTGCCCAAACACCATGAGTCTCTTTTGATAATTGTTTTGAATCGGATAAAGTCTTTTTAAGTTCAACCATATTGGGAACATAGTAATCTGTTAAAGCCATCAATGCTCGCTCCAATAAAATGACTTTTTCATCCTCAGAGAGTTCAAGCAACTCAACGCGTTCTTTAAACCGTTTATATAAATCCATATATTCTGGTTTTGTTTTATAATACGTTCTCAATTGACTTAAAGTTGCATCTATACTCATAGGATCCATTAAATACCCTAATTCAAACTGACTATCATAACGTTTAATCCATTCCTGAATGACAATTTCAGAACTTTCCACTCTTTTTATCCAGTCGTTCGCATCTTGTTTGTTCTCAATTATATGACTATCCAATAGTAGTGTATAAAGACTTCTATGTTCTCCTATTATGTGAGATAAGAAAAAACTATGATCCTTATAAAGAAGTCTTTCTAATTCTATCTCCAAATACCACTTAACATTTTTATAATCTAAATGCTCTGAATCAAATGTTGATAAATATCTAAGTGCTTCTTTATAAAACTCTGTCGTATCGTCTAAATATTCTCCATCCGCTCGAGTCAATTGATCCTTTTGAAATGATACGCCATAGTCAGACAAATCTCCTAAATCATCTATCCACTGTGGATTACGAGACATAATTTTTATAAATAACTCATCATAAAACTCTTCCAAAGTTGTACTAGTGAAAATCGTAGTAACTTCAGATTCTATATTAATTATTTCTCCCAAGGCTTCATTTTCTTGAATTATGTTGTTTTGGCATCCTATCAGCAGAGAACTCATAAGAATTATCATTATTTTTTTCATTGTTCACCTTCAATGTATAATGGTATGATTTCATATTTAATCAATTCTTCTAACGCCACAAACTGGTTAGAAGCAATCAAGTCTTTTACAGCACCTAATGTACCACAAGTAATAACCAACTCAAGTTCGAGTACAATCGTAATAAACTGACCACCATGACCAAGTGCCGATATGGTTTTATACCCTTTTACATCACCTAACCACCAGTAATACCCATAAGAATCATTAAACGCGGTACTTCCAGTTTTCATATAAGATGTCAGTGACATCTCCAACCATTCTTTCGGCACAATTTGTTTGTTATCATTTACACCATCATTCAATATAAGTCTGCCAATAACTCTCATATCTTCACAGCTCAAATACAAATCAAATCCACCATAGTAGACATCCGTTAAACTTTTCTGCCATTTCACCTCATCAATGCCTAGAGGATTAAAAAGATTTTCTGTTGCGTACTCCAACAGACTCACCCCAGTTGCTTCTTGTAAAATCGCAGCAACCATATAAGCCGACCCATCACTATAATTAAACCTTGAACCAGGGGTATAAGATATACCTCTTTCAAATATCATCTCCAGCGGATCTACAGACCCCTTTAAGGCGAAATATTCGCTTGACTGGTTATTACTATCCCACAGGATACCCGAACTCATCACAAGCAAATGATGAAGAGTAATCTCCTTATAACGATCATCTAAGCCATACTTTTCAAAATCGATATACATTTTTATACTATCTTCTACACTTCCAATATATCCTTGGTCAATTGCGATACCAACTAAAAGAGATGTGACGCTTTTAGTCACAGAGAACACATTGTTTTTATATGAAGAACCATAATTGAAATTGACTTCTTTTTCTAGTGAAGATCCTTTGGATATTGAGAGACTCACTATACTGGAAATTTCAGATGCCTTTTGAATAATTCCATCTAAATTAGAAGATTCAACGACCGATACGTCTTCAATCATTCTATCTTCTTGAATCTTAATATTATTTTCTAAACTCTTTTCACAAGAATATAAGCTTAAAGCAACTATCATAATTATGACCAATAACTTCATATT
>JABXKX010000070.1 GCA_013619035.1 Peptostreptococcaceae bacterium | reverse complement strand
CAGCAATAAATATAAATTGGCAATGATATAGTCATACCTTGATTACCAGAACCTGAATTTATTACTACAGGTGAGGTAGAGCCACTCATGCGAGCATCTGATCCAGCAGCTGCATAAGCTATTGCTTTTTCCTTAGAGTTTTTGGCTTCTTTTATCAAGGTCTTACCAATGTTCATTCCGTAATCCGTTTCCAATCCAATTTTTGCAATTTTATAGTTACTCTGTATCTGCATATCGATTGTTTTTTTCACAGACTCTATATCACCACTAAATGAAAAATCTGTAATGCCTTCATAAGTCATAAAACTATAATCTATGCCAGTATCATTATTGCCTGTAACCTTTGAATCATGTACCACAATATCATTTTTTGATAAATGAATAACATTAGTATGTTTATCTTCTATCACAACTCTCGCTTTTTCGTTTCCCGAATATTCAGTTATGTCGATGTATAGATTACTTTTTCCTTTTGCTTGAATGACGTTAATATCAGTCATTGTCATCAAAGGTTTTATTTTATTGATGTTATCATCACTAAGATACTCTAAAACTTCTAATCCACTCTCAGGCTGGTCTGATAATGTCCCTGCAATTGCAGCAACTTCTATACCTCGCATACCGTTTGTATTTGGAACTATAACACCTTTTACATTCTTAATAATGTTTCCGCTGACTATTATATCTATTTTGGTCGGATAATCTTTTAGTTGTTTCTTAGCAAGTGCTGCTGCATATGCTATTGCAATTGGTTCTGTACATCCTAACGCTAAAATTAATTCTTTTTTTAAAATTTCACTATATTTTGTTTGCATACTTTCTCACCTCGTATCATTTTGATACATTATGTTACAACCACCTCAGACGCCTTACACTCTGTATGTTAGCACTACCACCATCGCTTGTAAACGTTTTCTCAGTATCAATTTGATACATAAAAAAATGCACTATTTAAGTATATATTACTTAAATAGCGCAGTATCAATAGCTTTGTTGATTTTTAATTCTAAATTTTCCATCTATTCAAACAACTAATACAGCATCAATTATTGAATGTTGATTTATTAGATTTTGGTGATGTACCACTATACATTGATTAATCATATTAACTCAAGCAGTTCAATCATAAGAACAACTTTGGTAAAGAAATATCCCATGTATGAACTCCTGACTTAACCATATAAGCTTTTTCTTTGTCTAATACAAATGTATTTAACCACTTGATTAACGCTTCTGATCTATAACAAAGACATGACTTCTTTCCATTATCACTTCATCTGAAATAGTATTTCTGGATAGAATATTCACTGATAAAACACCAATAGGCATTAGTAATGCTACTAACAAAACAATCATAATAATTTTATGAGTCTTCATAATACACCTACTCATCTGTTGATAAATGCCACTGTTCATCTATAAAAGTAATCGTTTTTTTAAACTTCCCTTCTGTACTTCCTTTTGTAAAAGAAATGGATTGATTATCAATCCATTTGAATTCATAGGCGTTAAATTCTATAAATTCATGTATATAGATTTCTTCTAACTCTTTGTTTTTTATATTATAGAGTCGGATTGTTGTAACCGGTTCTCCATAATGCCACGTAGTAGCCAACACCTTTGTTTTATCAGGTGATAATTCTATCTGACTATTAAATGGCACGTCTACCTCTTGTCCATCTTTACTATCATAAACAGTGATAACACGTTCATCAAACCAAACATAAGTCGTATAAAGACCTAAAGAACTTAGAGTATCACTTATATTTAGAGGTACATACCAAAACTTTTCTAAAGGTTTAATGATCTTTTTTTCACCATTATCTAGTATAAAAGTAATATCTTTATTTCGTAAAACACTACGACTTTCACTATCTCGCCAGGTTCTATAAGTATAACCTTTTAATCCATCAAGAAGTGTTACTTCAAACCACATAACAGTCTGATCGTCAATGATATCGTAAGTTGCAAGATATAACGTCTCTAATACATCTTCAGGATTATATACGCCTAAGAGGTCAGAGTTTTCATTCAGTGTTTCATATACGGTCATTTCTTCAGTAACTCCAACATATAACATATCACTGTTCATTGTTATACATAACCACTTATCAGTCATCGGTGTCAGTTCTAGAGTATCGATTTTTCGATTTTCAGGGGCATATTGCCAGTGATCTTTTGATTCATAATAGCCTTCAACCACAATTTTATCTGCACCCAGTTCAATAGTTTCAAAACCTATATAGTCACTTGTATTTTTATAAACAACTTCAAAATCTTCCTCTGTCATTTCAATGATTTGAAATAGAGTTTTTTCCAAGTCCGGGGTCATACTATAATCTCCATAAGAATTATAGTTGATTATCAATCGATCTTGGAGCAATATTTCTACCGATTCTTTTAATTCTATCATCTCACCAGAGTCTAAATTAATGATTGACGTACCCAGATCTTGAATCCAAAGAAATCCTTCATCCATCATACCCTTGTTAAGTGAAGCACTTTTTAAACCGAGTGTTAATCCACCGTATTTTGTAAATGGTATTTCTACATTTTTAACATCATAAAAATAATCAATATCCAAATTATCAGTATTAACATAAAGAATTTGACTGTCAAGTTTAGCTTTGCACCAAATGACATGATTATAATCAATATAAAGTGATGACATATCTAAATTATATGAATCCTTCGACTCAATTACAGCGACTCTTGTGTTATTCGGTTTTAAATATCCGAATCCTAATATATCTTCATAAACTTCTACATCAAAACTTTCTTGACTCAACTCTCTCAATAACTCATCATAAGTTATCACTTCTATTTCATGTTTTCCAACTGTATTGAAAGTAAATGATTCTTCAACAATGACATCATCAATCAACACTTCAATTGTATATCTTGAAGTTACCATATCCTCTTTGTTGATTGTTTCACCCGTTTGATACATCAACTGAAGGTTGATAGATGGGGATTCTATAATCGCTAAATCATCCAGTTCATTGTCTGTTACTTCACAAAACCAACCCGCAATCCATCCTTCAGTTTCTTTACCCACATGAACTCTGTACCAAGTCTCTTCTTTATCATCATTCATTATTACTTTCGTACCCAATACTTCATAAACACTGTTTTTATAAACAGATCCTAATTTTTCAGATAACACTGAAGGCTCTTCTCTTAGATTTAATACATCTACAATAACCATCACTTTTTGTAGCTCATCCACTACTTCTACAGGATCCACATCAGAAGGTTCAGCATTGGTAACGTCAAGGAGTTTAGATTCTACAGCATTCGGTTCAGTTTCAGCTATTGGTGTTTTAGGTACTTCATTACACCCTACTAGAAACATTATTATAAATATAAGTGCGATTTTTTTCATTTTTTCCCCTTTCAATTCATTCTATATTATGG
>JABXKX010000446.1 GCA_013619035.1 Peptostreptococcaceae bacterium | reverse complement strand
CACTAACAGTGTGCTATTTAGTCGTTTGTAGAGTTATCGTGGGAAATTATTATTAATTTGTTAATAAAACTTAAAATAATAATAAAAGGAAACGCCTGTTATTTGTCGAATTTTCATAATATACTGAAAATTAAGATGTAGTAGTGGAGGGAATATGATAAAGAAATTTTTAGGTAATATTGATCGAGTGATCATCGGAAAACAAGAAGTTGTTAGTAAAGTGTTAGTGGCATTACTAGCAGAAGGGCATGTTTTAATTGAGGATGTACCAGGTGTAGGAAAAACAACCTTAGCAAAAGCAGTTGCAAAATCAATTGATTGTTCTTTTAGCAGAATACAGTTTACACCAGATCTTTTACCATCAGATATTTTAGGCGTATCTATTTATAATCAGAAAGATTCAGATTTCGTTTATAAAAAAGGACCTATTTACGCCCATGTTGTATTAGCGGATGAGATCAACAGAGCATCTCCAAAGACTCAATCAAGTTTACTTGAGGCTATGGAAGAAAGACAAGTAACAATGGATGGTAATACGTATAAATTAGAAGAACCTTTTATTGTTATGGCAACACAAAATCCAATTGAGTATGAAGGTACATTTCCGCTTCCGGAAGCTCAGTTAGATCGATTTATGGTTAAAATTAAAATTGGATATCCTGACGAAGCAAATGAATTAAGAATTTTTGATAAAGTAGATCAACAAATTTTTGCGGAAGATTTAGTGCCTGTTTTAACAGCAGCTGAAATTAATGAGATGAGAGCTGAAGTTTTAAAAGTCCATATGTCGCAAGAATTAGAATCATATATTTTCTCAATTATTCGAGCAACAAGAGAAAATGACGATATTTTACTGGGATGTAGTCCAAGAGCAGCGATTTCACTTTATAAAGCATCAAAAGCACAGGCTTTTATTAATGGCCGTGATTATGTTATTCCTGAAGATGTCCAAGTGTTAACAGAGGATGTGTTGTCACATAGAATTGTTTTGAAACCAGAGGTGAAGTACAGAGGTGAAACTGGCAGAAGTATGATTAATAGGATTCTTGATGCCACACACGCACCGAAGATTAGACAAAAATAGGGGACTCTATGAAATTATTAAAACCGACACCCATAAAGGGATATGGCCTGCTAGTTATTTTAACACTGATACTCATAGCATTAACAGGCAGTTATTTCTTTTATTATATTTTAGTGGTATTAGTGATAACCATTTCATTGATGTATTTAATTGTGTCAAGAAACAGCAAGAAATTACTTCAATATTTAGCTGTTAGCGATGATGAAGTTACAGTAGGTGATATGGTTCAAGTTGATGTTAAATCCAACAATACAAGTATATTTCCTGTAGCACATGCAAAAATTGAGTGTAGGATATTTAACAATCATAATAAGATGGTATTTCCATCTGAAAACATGTTCTTTAATCCATACCAGATTATAAATTTCAGAGAAAAATTTGAAATTAAGACAAGAGGTTTTTTTACAACAGGTCTAATCCATACAGAATATTCGGATCCACTAAGAATTTTTAAAAAGAGTAGACATATCGAAAAACCAATACAGCTAGTAGTTTATCCTAAAGTTATAGACTTGAATTATTTCTTCATGCCCAATACCGGTTATATGGGTACAAAAACAGTTGTTAACAGCGGTCGCGAAGATTTTTCGAGTTTGAAAAAAGTTCGTAAATACGCCCCTGGTGATAGTTATAAAAAGATACATTGGAAACTATCGTCAAAGCGTGGCGAAATGTTTGTAAAAGAATATGAGTCAACTTCAAGCACAAAACTAACTTTGTTTTTGGATGCATTCGAAAATCATTACAGCAATGATTTAGACCGTTTGATTGAAGACAAAGTTGTTGAAGCTGGTGCTTCAGTTATCAGATATGCGCTTAAAAACAATGCTGAGACAAGTATGGTGTTTCATGATGATAGAATGGTTCAGGTTGAGAGTCGTGATTTATCTACCTATCCGAATGTTTTAAAAGAATTGGTTACATTTGTTGCGAAAGGTGGTATGTCTTTTAGCGAACTATTAAATCAAGAAACCAAACGCCTCGAACAAGGCTCATTTGTCGTACTGGTAACACCTGAGATTACAGAAGCACTCATCAATACTATTTTAGGTTTAAAAAGACGAAGCTTTGAAATAAGTTTAATTTTAGTTTCAAAAAATGGTAAAGAATCACAAGAAATGTTGCGTGGTATGGGTGTTCATATGTATGTTATTCACCCAGACGATGACTTAAAAGAAAAATTGGAGGCTTATCAATAATGAAAGAATTAAGAGATAAGTACTTTTCTATGTTAGAGCCAAAAGCAATTTTTTTAATTGGATTCTTACTCAGTTATCCAATTGCTCTGATTGCAGCCAATTCCATTCCAATTAGATTACCGATTGAAAAGTTATTTTGGATCAGTTTGACAGTATGGTTGGTACTGTATTTGATCAAACCCATAAAATCTTATATTAGTGTCATACTTATTACGGTTCAAGGTTTATGGTTCTTTAGTTTAGCGGCAATTTTACCTGGTTATTTACAGGATGGGATTGAAGCCATCCTACCCGGTGGTACCAAGTGGGCAACAACAATTTACTATGATTTCTTTGGTGAATCATATGCTCATTTTATTTATTATATTAGAACTTTTTTAGAAAGAAAAACAGACTTTTTCAATGCAGAGTATTATTATATTTTTATCGTATTTATTATATCTGCAATTATGATAGTCGTTATGAAACTCTTAGAGAAACGCGTGAACTGGAAATGGTTTTTAATTGCAATGGGTTATTTCATTGTTGCTTGGTTTATTTATGTATCAAGTTTAAGAAGCTACTTTTCATTATACTTTATTGGATTGACAGTATACCGTCAATTTATGATATACGAAAAACTCGTTAAAGATGCAAAAGGTTTGGGTGAAAGGACACGGTATTATAGTTATACCTCTGCTATTGTTATAGGCACCATTATGATGGTATCCATTTTAATCATATCCAATATCGGAATGCTGATGTTGCCTGTTGATAAAGTGAATGATAAGATTCATGCTTATGTTCCGAATATCAGTAGCATCAGATCTGACTTTAGAAGTATTTCAAGTAGTAAAATTTTTAATTTTAGTTCAACGATGTATTCTCCAAATGATAATTTACTTGGGGGACCAATTACTGAAAGAGATTACTCGGTAATTATGAGGGTCAAGTCAGATGAAGGTTCGCTTTATTTAAGAGGACGGTCAAAAAATATTTACGATGGCAGTCAATGGGCAACGGATTTTGAGACTTATCATAACAATGTATACTCTAATGAACTCATCATCAATGATCATTTAGAGGAATTGGTAGTTTATCCTGAAACAATTGTTTCTAGAACGCTATTCTCACCTTATAAATATTACAGCAGTAGTTTTAA
>JABXKX010000454.1 GCA_013619035.1 Peptostreptococcaceae bacterium | reverse complement strand
ACTTAAATCCGTATATACATTCGGAAACTCGGACATCAAATCTATAATATACTCTGAATAAAAACCCGTTTGATTATTGTTAAGAAATTTACTAATCTGAATACTACCACCAAAATGAGCCATATTTATTTTCAACTTCGGATACTTTTTTAATACTTTTTTCCAGATAAAAGGATGGTTTAAAATCAACAACCTTTCAGCTGTTAGTTCAGCAAAATCTAACTGACCTAGATTCTTTTTATAGGTAACGATACCCTGTTCATAAACATCTTCTGAAGGTACAGCTCTTCCAGCTGAACCATAATATATATCACCTTCCACATAGTTTTTATCTAACATATGAGAAAAGCCTTCTAAAGAAGCATGAATAGTAATCGGAATCTGATGTTTCTCACAATATTCGTAAACACTTTCTTTTATAGCATTATCATAAAGAACAGGATGTGTTGGTGAGTAACCTAAAGACGTATATAATTTTAAACCTATAAAAGGTTTATCTCTGCCTATATATTTCTTAATCTCTCCTAAAATACCCTCTTCAAATTCATCATCTCTTCTTGGATCTATAGAAAAAAACGGATATATATATTCTGGGTACTGTTTTTTTACAGTTATTAGATCATTGATTTGTTCTTCATATGAGTTTTTAAATACATCCATCAACATCACTGAACGGTCATAAACATCTAGTTTTCTCTCTATAGACAATGATAGATTATTCATCCAATCTGAAACACCTTCATTTCGTTTCTTTTCAGCAATATTTTTCATTGTTCTTACGAGCGATTTCTTATTTTCTATCATCTTATCCTGAGGTGCAATAAAGGCGTAAGATAAGTCAAGCATTAGAGGTACTGCTATAAATGGTTCACCATATGACTTTTTCATATCCTCGTACATTTCTAGAGGTGTCAACTGAATGGCTTTATTTACAAACTCAAAAGTATTCGTCCTAAGCTGAACCAACTCAGCTGAGCTGACTTTTGCAGCTGGCTTAGACATTCTTTCAAGTCTTGCTATATGATTTTCTAATTTTGATAAACTCTGAGTTAAAACATTTTTAGTAAAAAAATGACAATGTGCATCTATTAACATAATGACTCCTTTCTTTACTTACTCATTATACATCCAAAAAATAAAATTATAGGACAATGCCCTATAATTTTTTAACAAATTCAGATTTTAAACTCATTTGACCAAATCCATCAATTTTACAATCAATATCGTGGTCACCTTCTACAAGGCGAATGTTTTTAACTCTAGTACCTCTTTTTACAACCGAAGAAGAACCTTTAACTTTTAGATCTTTAATCACAGTAATTGTATCACCATCTGACAATACATTACCATTAGAATCTTTAACTACTTTTTCTTCTTCTTGTGTAGACTCTAAAGTCCATTCATAAGCGCATTCTGGACATACTAACATCGTGCCATCTTCATATGTGTATTCAGAATTGCATTTCGGACAATTCGGTAATTCATGCATATTATGCCTCCTTTATACTCCGTACATTATGGTATCATAGGTCGCATAATATTACAATCAGACATTGCTATTTTTCTATGATCGGAATCCATACCTCACATTTATAATCATCCTTTGATGTATCTCCTAGTAAGTAAACTTCTAATTCTGGTAATATGGCATGTTCATAGTGAGTGCCAGGAAAGAACTCTTGATAGATTCTTTGCCATACGTCTTGAATAGACTCTGGTATTTTTCCTATTGATGTAAACACTGCCCACATAGCTTCTGGAATCTCTAAAACATCAACAGATTCTCCTAAAATGGCATCACAGGCTTCTACACCAATCATGTAATCAAAGGTTTCAGTGGCTTCATCATTGTTGTAACATGCACCAATATACCCTAAAGGTCCAACATGTTTGTCAAACATATCTGCTGTCTCAAGGTTGAAAAACTCAGTCCAAAATTTTGGAATCATTTTGAAGTTTTCGCCATCAACAGATGAAACCGTTCTTTTTATCCCTTTAAAACTCATTGCTTCTTTCTTTTCAATTCTATAATCCATAGGTAGTGCTCCTTTCAAAGTAACTTGTATGTGTAATGGCAAAAGAGCCTGGAAGGTTTGACCACCTTTTTTAGCCACTGAAGGCGAAACACCATGATACCTTTTAAATGCTTTTGTAAAGGATTCTGGTGTTTCATAACCATACTTAAAAGCAATATCTATGACTTTTTTCTTGTCCTGAGCTAAATCAGAAACCGCTAATGTTAATCTACGCTTTCGGATATACTCGGTGATAGTCATATCGGTTAACATTCTAAACATGGTTTGAAAATGATATGTAGAACTATATGCCACTTGACTGACTTTATCCAAATCAATTTCATCGGTTAAATGATTTTCTACATATGTTATGGCGTTATTTAAGCTCGTTATCCAGTCCATCTTGCCTCCTAACAAAAGCATACTCTTTTTCAGAACAAAAAACCTGTCAATACGTTTCTTGTTATGACAGGTTTACCCCTTTACTAAAGATTCTATTCATTACAAAGCTTCTGCTTCTCTTCTAATTTTCTCTTTTGTTTCTTTGGGTGTGATTACATCAAGAAGATAAGCCATTACAATAATACCTATTAAGTCAACAACCATCCTAGTAACAGCAAATCTAGGTCCTAATGAACTCAGTTCAAACATAAACATCGGAATTTTGGTTGTGGACCATGCCCCTATAAAGATCAAAATATTCGAGAATTTAACGCCCTTTTTCATAAAAACTGCTGCAATAGGAAAAGCACCATATAACGGTCCAGCGGCTGCCGAACCTAAAATAATGGAAATTACAATACCACCTACGCCTGAATGTTCTCCAAGATATTTCATCATCACTTCTCTTGGTATCCATACATCAAGAAGACCTAATAATATAAAAACGGGTGGAATTATGGTTAACATCTCTATTAAAGAACTCCCAGTAATACTAAGGGCTTTTTTTCCAAGCTCCAGATTGATGATAGCCAATACCATCATGCCCATCATCGAAATGATTGCAAATCTATATTTTTTTATTAAAACCATACGCCACCTGCAACTTTCCCAATAATAAATGCTACAACAAAAGAGAATCCAAACGCCAATAGATTACGTTGAATGGTTAATCTCTTGCCAAAATATTTTATTTCTACTGGCATGGTCATAACACCAACCATCATAAGTGTTGAGACAAAAACACCAATTTGTGCATACCCTGCTCCATTTTCTAAAAGCATTGCTGCTGTCGGAAAAGCAACAAATCCGGGAATTAGAGTAATGGATCCAATCACCGATGCAGCCATCATACCTAAAATACCAGATTCTTCACCAATAATCTTTGATATAACTTCTGCATCAAAAACAGCTAACATGATGCCTACCAATATAATGACACCTAAGAATTGAGGTAATATATTATTAAATGATTTCCATGC
>JABXKX010000243.1 GCA_013619035.1 Peptostreptococcaceae bacterium | reverse complement strand
TCAATTTTTTAATATAAGAATGAGTCTTTTTACCAGCTTTCAAAGTTTTTAGTGTTTCTTTAAGGCTTTCTGTGTTGCCAGATCCTTCTTGAATTTTCTCCTCAAGGATTGCGACTTCTTTTAAGTATAGATTTTTTCTTTCGTACTCATTACCAATCTCGTCGTATAAGTACACATTGTATCTAGCCAAAATACGCCCCCTTTCTATAAACCTTTATTTTGATCAATAACACCAAGCAAAGACAAAACTGTACCGATTAGTATTATAAATAAAACATTATTGATGTAATAAAACATTGATCCAAACTGTAATGTTATAAGGTTAAATGCTAAACCGCCACCTAATAGTACTGTCCACATAAAAACAAATAACTTATTAACTCTTATTTTGGTATAGGCAAAGTAAGTATGAATGCCAAATGCCATTGGCACAATCACTCTTTGAATAAAATATGATAAGGTCGCTGTTATATATATACTGTATCCAGCTTCTCTTGTAATATCGACTTGATTTTTATACCATATATCAAACAAAGCAATGTCTTTAACTCTCATCATCGTTTCTAATGACATAGAAAGAATCATAACACTTAAAGATATTAATAAAATATACATATGTTTTTTGGGTAATTTGGTACCTGAATGCATGTTTTCACCTCCATAGCGCCAAAGAAGAGAGGTTGCCCTCTCTTCTAAACACTATATCACTTTATTTAGAAGTTACCCATCATCGCCGTGAATGCAGCTTGAACTTCAGCATATGCTTCTTCAACAGTTGCTGGCTTTACAGCAGACCATGATAAAACTGAGTTTTCCCAAGTTCCCCATACATTACCCCATTCAGAGAATAAAGGTCTTGCTGGTGCAGCATTGTATGATTCGATTACAGCAGCAACTACTCTCTTATCAATTTCTGATAAATCTGAGTTAGCATAAGTATCTGAATCTACATTTTCTAAGATCTTACCAGTAGATTTAAAGAAGTCTACAGCGTAATCAGTGTTAACAATTTCTTCAATCATAGCTTCAGCTAATTTCATTTGATCATCGTTACCTTCAACTCTAGCATTTACAGCTAAACCCCAGCCACCTTGCCAGTGAGCTAGTGGTGAACCAGCGATTGTTACTTGGTTGATTGGTAAAATAGCTAAGTCAGCACCATCGTTTGACTTATCAACGAAACCTTGAGCTCCCCATGGACCATCAATTCTCATAGAGTTAGTACCACCTGATGTGAATACTGAATCCATGTAGCCCCATGTAGCTTCTTTATCCCACATATCTGTACCAGCTTCATCATGAGCTTGCCAGAAATTGAATAATGTTTTGAATACTTCTTGCTTCTCTTGTGGAAGATCTGCAAAATCAGTTGTTAAATCAGTAAACAATGTACCATCTTCTTTCATGCCTAACATCTCAATACCACCAGAGTTAGCCATTGCAACACCAAACCATGTGTTATGAGCTGGAATTAACATATCTTCATAGTTTAATTCGTTAAACTCAATAGTTGATGATAAGTCTACACCATTTGCCTCAGCGTTAGCAGCGTTAGCAAAGATAATTAATGTTTCTATATTCATTGGAAATGCTAAGTAGTCTCCGTTTACGTTGAAGTTGCCACCTAAACCGTTATCGTAGTCTTCAAAACCACCAACAACATTTGCAATACCTTTAGCATCTAATGAAGCTAAGAACTCATTTTGAGCAAATCCATAAATTCTATCAGCTGGGATAGCAAATACATCTGCAACATCTACATTTGTTACATCTGTACTATCTAATACTTCGATGTGATCAAATGATCCTGTCTCAACAAAGTTAATTGTTGCATCAGGATTGTTTTCTAAAACTCTAGCCTTAGCAGCTTCATAATACTCTAACCAACTAGATTCTACTTGAACAGAAATAGTTGCTTCAATACCTGTTGCTTGTTCTGTTTCTTCAGTTGAACCTGTATTCTCGTTTGTACCAGTATTTGTGCTTGCATTGTTGTTAGCATCATTATTGTTACCACAAGCTACCATAGATAATACAAGAGCTAATACAAGAAGTAAACTTACGACTCTTTTCATTGTAATTCCTCCTACAGTTATATTTATTTTTTTCCACCCTATTATGCATACGTTTGCATAAAAACTACGGACATACCACGTTCCGCTTAATTCTATGATAATATATGTTACTCTTTTACGCAATAGCAGATATGACATTTTTTTAGTAATTATATAATGTTCCACACAAACATTCTTGCGAAACCATTGAAAACACTAAGTTCTTATTTTTTACTAAATTGTGAAAATGTTTTCATGGATTATTTTAGTAAAAAAGTTCTATTGTGTAAAAAGTGTGCATAGTGTGTATATTTTGTTAAATGTCGTGCAATCGATTGCTCTTTTCATCATAAATTGTAAGAAAAGAGATCACATTTTAAATGATAACAATAATGTAATTCATGCATTGCTCATAACGAATATACCCTTCACTTCAAGATAATAACATTATTCTATGAATAGATGGCATGAATATCAATCATCGGTCTATTTCAATGCAAAGTAAAGAAAGAAGGCATGAAATTAATTCATACCTTCTATGGCACACCGTAAGAGATTCGAGCCCCGACCATCAGAATCAAAATTACGATTTCATAACTTTCTATAAAATGCTACAACTTCTGAAATTAGCTGTTTTTCTTGCGGTTTAATACTATATACTTCTATACGAATATAGCACTTTATTGGGAATCTGTTAGGAAATCAATAGTACAGGCACCAGATTCTATGGTCGAACTACTGACATTTACCAAAAGTTATTCAGATGTAGATTTATCTTGTTATTGAAGTCAAGTGTTGTGAATTAGCCATAGCTTCGATGACTACAGATTATCGAAGCTATCCTCGTCATATTCACCAGGCATTTTCTTGATCTTCAAAGGAACATATTGAATTTTAACATACATGTAGCCAACGATCACCAAAGCATAAAACATTATATATATTTTAGGTATAGACCCTGTTTGTATGGAATAAAACATTAGGAAGAATATCACTGCAAATATGACTGTAGGTTGTACTGGTATCGTGATCAACGCCTTACATTCCTCGCATTTTATGATTCTAGTCGGCATCACTGACAACTTTTTTCCTATATCAACTTTGTGCCCACAATTGGGACAAATATTGACTTTTTTTCTACTATTCATATAAACCTCTTTCTATATCTTTTTTACCTAAGTCTAACATTACATATTCTATATTATACCTCATTATGATAAAAACCGAAAATGATTTGGTATTGAGTAGACAAAATCAGCTTGTTAAATCAAGTTATTTATACGTTGCATGGCTATGAAGCTCTAAACAAAGAAAGTAAACATGCTGATGAAGACAATGACGATAAAAACTTCTGCAACACCTCTAATTAAGAAGAAGCAAAATATCTGTCTCTTATACAC
>JABXKX010000163.1 GCA_013619035.1 Peptostreptococcaceae bacterium | reverse complement strand
GGTGCTGATTTTTTTGAACTAATAGAAGATGAAATACATGAAAGATTAAGGTTAATGAAAATGTCCGGATTACAATATCGATTTATTATGAAAGCGTATGAAGACAATCAGACGCTCAATAATAATGAGATCAGTCAATATATAGAAAATGCATCAAAGCTTAAAAAAAGAGAAATTCTTGAAAATATTGATAAATCTATATTTCGAGATGAAGAGGACATTACAATTCTATATGATATGATTATCGATTTATCCAATGGCTTTTATTTTATGCTTTATGAAAAAGGTGAATTAAAAGATCAAAATGGTATTGAGGAATATCGCTTATTTTTGAATAATCTTAAAAAGAATTATTACAAAGGGGAGAATAATGATTAAAAAAAATATCGTATCATCAAGGGGAACGGTTTATTATTGGACGAACGAAATTAATAATTCAACGGATACAGCGATTGTTTTCTGTCATGGTTTAACAGCGGATCATACATTATTTGACCTGCAAGTGAAGGGGTTAGAAGAAAAGTATAAGATAATAACTTGGGATTATGCTTTACATGGAGAATCCATACCCTATCAAGATGCGTCTTTCGTTAATATAAATAAGGATTTACTCGCTATCCTATCACAAGAATCGGTAAAAAAAATTGTACTGGTAGGTCAATCCGCAGGTGGATATATCGCGCAGTCATTTGCCAAGACATACAATGAATTCGTAATAGGCTTCATTGGTATAGGGACAACACCTCTTGATGAAAGTTATTATAAAAAATCAGAAATGTTTTGGATTAAACATTTTACTTCTATTGCAAGATTATATCCATATAGCTATTACTGCAAATTATGTGCAAAAAGTGTTGCGATTACCGATGCTGCAAGAACAAGTATGTATAATACGTTGGTTAAGTTGGGTAAACAAGGGATGTTAGATGCTGCAAGTGCTATTTACGGTCAATTCTTGAACGCAAAAGAAGGTGTTGAATTCAACTGTCCTGTCTTAATTACTTATGGTGAATATGATAAAACAGGTTATGTGAAAAGATATTGCAATGACTGGGCACGTAGGACAGGATATCCTTTGAAAGTTATTAAAAACGCTTCTCATAATGCTAATTATGATAATCCTTTGGAATTTAATCAGTTGCTGATTTCGTTTGTTGAATCACTCTTATAAGTAGTAAGAATTATGTATGATTTCATTTTGATAATTTAGTAATTCAATATGAATCACTTTACTGAGGTAAGGTGATTTTTGTTTTAGAAAGGCTTTAGTTTAGTATGTTCAATTTTTGGTATATTATATTAATAGAGTCATATCATTTGTTTTAATTGTTTAAACAAGTTTATGAGATATCATCACTAAGAATAGGAAGGAAGTATTTATGCAATATAGAACAATGCCGGGATCAGATGAAAAACTATCAATACTTGGGTATGGATGTATGAGATTACCTACAAAGGTAGGTGTAATAGATAAAGATAAAGCATTAAAACAAATACGTGGTGCCATTGATAGAGGCGTTAACTATATTGATACAGCATATCCTTATCATTTAGGCGCTTCTGAAACTTTCTTAGGTGAATATGTCTTAAAAGATGGTTATCGAGAAAAAGTGAAATTAGCAACCAAGTTACCCTGTATGTCAATTCGAAAAAAAGAATCTATCAGAGAAACCTTCAATAAACAACTAAAGAAATTGCAAACGGATTATTTTGATTATTATTTATTACATTCTCTAGATGGTCAGACTTGGGAAAGAATGCTTGATTTAGGCATTATTCAATTTATGGATGAGATTAAAGCTTCCGGGCAGGCAAAAAAAATGGGGTTTTCTTTTCATGGCAAAAAAGAAGATTTTATGAAAATATGTGATGGTTATGAATTTGATTTTGCTCAAGTTCAATTCAATATCTTAGATGAAAGTTTTCAAGCCGGTATAGAAGGGATTGAATATGCTCATCAAAAGGGGATGGGCATTATAGTGATGGAACCTCTACGAGGTGGTTCCTTGGTTGGTAAGATTCCTATTGAAGTACAGAAAGTGTATGATGAATCACCGATTAAAAGAAGTCCTGCTGAGTGGGCTTTAAGGTGGGTATGGAATCATCCTGCAGTGACAGTTGTCTTATCTGGTATGAACGTTGATGAACATATCGATGAGAATATAAAAATTGCTTCAGATGTATTACCAGGTGGATTATCAGATGAAGATCTGTCGATCATAAGCAATGTGCGTGATGCTTATAATAAGTTACTTCAAGTAGGCTGTACAGGTTGTGCGTATTGTATGCCATGTCCGGCAGGTATCGATATTCCAGCTGCATTTAAGAATTTAAATAATTACTATATGTTTTCTAAAACTAGAGCAAAAATATTTCACGTTGCTTATCTGGGCGTTCAAACAGAAGATGGAAAAGCTCATTTTACGGATGTTTGTATAGATTGTGGTCAATGTGAAGAAAAGTGTCCTCAACATATTGAAGTTAGAAAAGTTTTTAAACAAGTACAAAAGGATTTAGAAGGTCCTTTAGTTAAAGGCATTGCAACACTGGGTCGCGTGGTATTAAATAGAAATCAAACCATTAGAAAATAGTAAATGAAACAATCATCTTATTAGTGATGATTGTTTTTATTTTGCATGGTTTGGAATCTATTAAATTTAAGGTATAATAATTAAAAGCAATGCTCTAGGAGGGTCCAGTGGATACAAACTTACATCAACTCAGTTATATACTTAACTTAGAGAAATTTCAAAAAATACAAGATGATATTGCGAAAGCGACCGATATGGCGATCATAGCAATTGATTATAAAGGCAATCCAATTACAAAACATAGCAGATGCAGTGAGTTTTGTGAAGAAGTGAGAAAAGACAAAGGTTTGAGTCGTTTTTGTGAAAAATGTGATTCAAGAGGTGGTCTTGAAGCTGCTAGAAATCAAGAGGCGTATATTTATATCTGTCATATAGGTGTGGTTGACTTTGCTATTCCAATTATAGTAGATGGTCAATATCTAGGCGCATTAATGGCAGGGCAAGTCAGACTTGAAGATGAAAAAAATCAAAGTAAGTTAGAACGAATTGTCAGTAAAAAGTATCAAATAGATTTAGAAGAATATCCTGATTTAAAAGCATTACACGATAAGCTTCATATTATGTCTTTGGATAAAATAGAGTCAGTCGCACAAATGATGTACCATATCATCAATTATATTGTAGAAGATGCGGTACTTAAAACAAAGCTGAATGAAACCAATCAAAATCTGATGACATTTAACGAGATGTCGACTAAGAAGAGTGAGATACTTCAAGATCCTATAGAAAAATCGAATAACATAGTCAATCGATCAAATCATAAAAGTATTTTATTGAAACCTGCACTAGACTATATAAATGAACATTATCATGAAAAGATATATTTAGATGATATGGCCTATAGATGTAATATCAGTCCAAGCTACTTC
>JABXKX010000409.1 GCA_013619035.1 Peptostreptococcaceae bacterium | reverse complement strand
CTTGCAGGCATTGCACTAGAACATAAAGATAAGATTATTGAAAGAAACCATAAAATAGTAAGAGACAATATCAAGATTTTAGATGAATGGGTAGAAAATGAGCCTTTGATAACGTATGTTAAACCAAAATCAGGCACAACCGCATTTCTAAAATACGATATCGATATGCCATCAGAAGAATTCTGTGTGAAGTTATTGGAATCTAAAAGTGTGATGTTGGTACCGGGTACAGCACTTGATATGGAAGGCTTTTTACGAATCGGTTATGCCTTTAGTCCTGTCGATTTAAAGCTTGGTTTGACTAAACTTTCTGAATTCTTAAAGGAAATCTCATGTTAGATTTAAAACTGATTATAGAAACGAAAAAACTGATTGATCCCTATATTTATGAAACACCTCTGGATCATTCTATCTATCTAAGTAGAGGCAATAGAAATATTTACTTTAAAAATGAAGGTTTACAACATACAAAAAGCTTTAAACTTAGAGGTGCTTTTAGCAAACTGCTTCGCCTAACCGAAGATGAGAAACAAAGAGGTGTTGTGGCTGTCTCTTCAGGTAATCACGGCATTGCAGTAAGTTATGCTTGTAAGGTTTTAAAAATAGAAAATGTATTAATATTCGTTCCTAAAAATACACCACGCTCAAAGACAGAAAAAATAGAACATTATGGAGCGAAACTTATTATTGAAGGAGACACATACGATGAGGCTCATCGTATTGGTATGAGATATGTTGATCATCATCAAATGACTTACGTGGATGCTTATGATAAAGATCCTTTAATCTATGCTGGTCAAGGTACTGCTGGATTAGAAATTATGATGAAACATCCTAATATTGATACAATTCTTGTACCTGTTGGTGGTGGTGGATTAATCACTGGTATTGGTACTGCTGTTAAGACAATCGATCCAAATGTTAGGATTATTGGTATTCAAACAGAAGCCTGCCCTGCTATGAAAGCCTCTATGGAAGAAAACATACTATATGCAGAATACCCATCGGAACCTTCACTCTGTGAAGCATTAATTGGTGGTATTGGTGAATTGGCATATGAAAAGTCACACGATATAATTGATGATATTTTACTCGTCAAAGAAGAAACCATCAAAAAAGCCTTAAAACATATGATTACCAAAGAGAAGCTTATCATTGAACCTTCTAGTTGTACGGTTATTGCAGCGCTTATGGATCATCCAGAGTACGATTTCGGAAAAGAAACTGCACTACTCCTTTCTGGGAGTAATATTGATACAGACTTAATGATTCAATTATTAAAATAATACAATTAATATAATCCCCTTAGTAGACCGTTTATAATATAACGGTCTACTATGAGGGGATTATTATTATAGGTTGGTTCTTTCATGGACCTTTTAATCATCTAACGATTAAGATCATTCATATTTAAATCTGTCTTTAGCTAATTTTTTGATTCTGCTTTTCTACATTCGCAGCTTTTTTCTCATCATTTTTGTAAATAATATAAGCAGCACCAATCGATAATAGAATAAATACAGGCAATAAGAATCCTTTGTACATTGCAAATTTTGCACCTAATGCATATGCAGCAATAGCTCCCGCCAATATTGGTGTCACTGCAAGTTTTGGTGCTTTAAGAATAAATGGAGTCGCCATTGCTCCTAGAAGTGCTGGGAACATATTGTTAAATGCAGGCGTTACATACGGATTAGATAATAACGGTTTTACAAGTGGTGCTAAGAAGATAACACCCATAAATACAATAAATGTGGTTACAATAGCTGATGAACAGACTGCTATCAATGCAACTGCTTCACCCTTTTTTGTACCTTGTTCATATCCAGAAGTGTTCATTGCATTAATTGCTGCTGGAAACTTCATATTTGAAACATTTCCAGTTGACGAAGCAACATAAACTGCTGCTGGCCCCATAATAGGTGTCATCGACATTTTTTCAACTGCTCCTGCAATACCCATCATAACGGCTAATGAAATTGTACTAGAAAGTATTGCTCCAAAATCAACTTTCAATCCTGAATATATTGTTACACCCACTGGAATAGCAATGAAAAGCATGATTACAATAGCTGTACTTATTCTTCCCGCTCTATGAATACTATCATTAAAATTCTTGTTACTTTCATTCATAAGATCACCTCTTCCTTATTTATCCTACAAAATTGCTATATGTTGCAGCAAAGACCATTCCAGTAATCATACTTCCCGCAAAGGCAAATTCTTTTACAACTTTTACTTTTTTGCCAACTTTATTAAAGATAACTACAGTTACACCTGCCACGATCATCGTTAATATACCAGTCACATTATTAAAATCAACTAAATATGGTGCCGCCATAGATCCTAATAAACCAAGGAACATCGCACTGATAAGAATGGGCATAAACTTACTGCCTTTTCCTTGTATACTTTTCATTTTTTTATCATATGGTTTAAGTAAAAATGTACTTAAACTTGATAGAAGGATTGCCCCTGTAACGGTCCACACAATTGCAAGATATGCTTCAGGTGAAAATGCCTCAGAAAGACTTGCATATCCATTTGCTTTAACAGCCATATCAGCAGCCATTGTCTCATACGCTGCCGAACCAATTACACTTAATCTAAGCCATGGTAAAAATTTACCCAGAGCTGGTACTAGAATCATATAACTTATTAAAATTGGTAGCGATGGTACAATTGAGAATATACTACTACTAACAACAACTTGTTTCATTGATTTGTTGTCTATTCCCAACTCTTTCCCACGTTTAAAACCGACTTTTAAGAAATAAAGCGCTTGACACAAAACTGCAACTACAGCTATTGAGCAAAGAATTAACATCACTTTACTATTTGATAAATATGAAAAATTACTATGCATTATTAACCTCCTATATCTGGTTTGGTATAACGTCATTTGGTATTGGACAAATATACTCTTGCCCATCTAGTTTATCAATATGTCCTTGTTTAATTGCTTTAATAATCTCTGGATTCTCTAGAACTTCAGCCGCAGTAAGTGCCATAATTTTTGCAGCTGCAATCATCCCCTTGTGGGTAATTGTTGACTTTCCTTGTGCCACCATTTGCCAGCTGTGAGCCGGTGTTCCAAATGCGTAACAGTTCCCCATAAATTGTGCCATAGGTACTACCCAACTTACATCGCCCACATCAGAAGAACCAGGAAGTTTTCTTGGGGGTGGTAACAAACCATTCATAATTGGTTTCTTCATGACATCATTACTCAATCCCATCATTCTCTGCATGGCTTTGAGTTCAGCATCCAAAGTATCTTTAAACTTATTTGCATATGCTTCTTCTTCTTCGGTATACTTAATTTCATCAACTACTTTCTTAGCATGAGTTGACATAATCGTCGATAAAATATCATTCGCTATATAATCTGAGTATCCTGCAACAACTCTAGGTGTTACTTCTGTACCAGTCATCAATGCAGCACCTTCTGCTATATCATTTACTCTTTTATAT